>NZ_JACVTX010000012.1:0-147459 GCF_016624745.1 Erwinia sp. S43
CCGACCGAGCCTTGTGCCCGCGTCCTGCGGGCACATCCTGGCTTCCTTTCTTCGTTCAGCGCTGCGGATTGCCAGCCGTGGCAGCCACCAGCCAGCACCGTGACAGCTGAGCTGTCTTCAGTTAAAAAACGTTTGTGATACGGAAAAGTGCAGCCCTGCATAATCTCTGTTTTACCAAGTGAATGACCAGATCGTGAAGCCGCCCGGTCTTTACTCCTGTCATTGCGTGGTTCACAGGATCTGAATCGGCGTATTTAGCAACCCGTAAGTGATTCAGGGCCTGTTCAGAGTCTGGACCGTCGTCTTTCTAAGAAAAGCGACATCTGTCGATTGAAGGGGGAACAGCCTGGGCGGGGGATTGAAGGCAATCCGCAGCGCGGAGGTGAAAGCAGCAGGCCAGGAGACGCCAGCCGGGAAGCGGGCGTCAGGCGGGGTCGGTACAGGGATGTACCGTCTCCGCCGGTCCGACAGGCCGGATGCTGTAACCGAGGGAACCACGCATCGCGTGGCGTGAGGACCGCCGGCAAACCCCGCCCAGGCTGGGCACCCATTTCCTGGTATCACAGCAACACCACCCGGAGATCGTAATATCCAGAACTACAGCCGCAACATCCAGATATTCAGCCCCTTGCCACCAGCCATAAAAAAAGCCGCTATCCCGAAAGATAGCGACTTTAATCGATCAGCATCAGGCCGTAAGACCTGCTACTGCATCAGAGCTTAAATCAACCTTCAGCCTGCTTGGACTGAATCGCCGTCAGCGCGATGGTGTAGACAATATCATCCACCAGCGCACCGCGAGACAGGTCGTTCACCGGCTTACGCATACCCTGCAGCATTGGACCGATGGAAATCAGATCCGCAGAACGCTGTACCGCTTTGTACGTGGTATTACCGGTGTTCAGATCCGGGAAGATAAACACCGTAGCACGGCCGGCAACCGGAGAGTTTGGTGCCTTAGACTTGGCGACATCGTCCATGATCGCGGCGTCATACTGCAGCGGACCATCGATAACCAGATCCGGACGTTTTTCCTGCGCGATGCGGGTCGCTTCACGCACTTTCTCAACGTCGCTACCGGCACCGGAGTTACCGGTAGAGTAGGAGATCATCGCAACGCGTGGCTCAATACCGAAGGCAGTCGCGGAATCCGCTGACTGAATGGCGATCTCTGCCAGCTGCTCCGGGTTCGGGTCCGGGTTAATGGCGCAGTCGCCGTAAACCAGAACCTGCTCAGGCAGCAGCATAAAGAACACGGAAGATACCAGCGAGCTGTTTGGCGCGGTCTTGATCAGCTGCAGCGGTGGACGAATGGTGTTCGCCGTAGTGTGCACCGCACCGGATACCAGACCGTCAACTTCACTGGCTTCCAGCATCATGGTGCCCAGCATCACGTTGTCTTCCAGCTGCTCCTGCGCGACCACTTCGGTCATGCCTTTGCTCTTACGTAGTTCAACCAGACGGGCAACGTAGTTTTCACGCACCACTGCCGGGTCAACAATCTCAATGCCTTTGCCCAGCTCAACGCCCTGCGCAGCCGCAACGCGCTGGATCTCTTCCGGGTTACCCAGAAGAATACAGGTAGCGATGCCGCGTTCGGCACAGATGGCTGCCGCTTTCACGGTACGCGGCTCGTCGCCTTCCGGCAGAACGATACGCTTGCCGGCTTTACGCGCCAGCTCGGTCAGCTGGTAGCGGAAGGCTGGCGGAGACAGACGACGGCTGCGCTCGGAAGCCGCAGTCAGCGACTCGACCCACTCGGCGTCGATATGGCTGGCAACGTATTCCTGCACGCGCTCAATGCGCTGAGTATCGTCGGCGGGCACTTCCAGGTTGAAGCTCTGCAGGCTCAGAGACGTCTGCCAGGTGTTGGTATCCACCATAAATACCGGCAGGCCGGTCTGGAATGCGCGCTCGCACAGTTTCTGGATCGGCGCGTCGATTGCATAACCACCGGTCAGCAGGATCGCACCAATTTCCACGCCGTTCATGGCGGCCAGGCAGGCAGCAACCAGCACGTCAGGACGGTCTGCGGAGGTCACCAGCAGCGAGCCCGGGCGGAAATGCTCAAGCATATGCGGCAGGCTACGTGCGCAGAAGGTCACTGACTTAATACGACGGGTCTGAATATCACCTTCGTTGATGATACGTGCATTCAGGTGGCGGCTCATGTCGATGGCGCGGGTGGCAATCAGATCGAAGCTCCACGGCACGCAGCCCAGAACCGGCAGCGGGCTGTTGGCAAACAGCTGCTTCGGATCGATGTTGGCGACGTTAGCCTTGGTGGAATCATCAAAGATTTCGGACAGATCCGGGCGGGTGCGGCCCTGCTCATCCACCGGTGCGTTCAGTTTGTTGATGATCACGCCGATAATGCTTTTATTCTTGCTGCCGCCGAAGCTGCTTTGAGTCAGCTCAATGCGCTCTTTCAGCTGTGCCGGAGAATCGTTGCCCAGCGCAGTGACGAACACAATTTCGGCATTCAGCGTTTTAGCAATTTCATAGTTCAGCGACTGCGCGAACTGATGCTTGCGCGTTGGCACCAGACCTTCCACCAGCACCACTTCCGCATCGCGGGTGTTTTCGTGGTAGCGGGCGATGATCTCTTCCATCAGCACGTCCTGCTGGTTGGAACCCAGCAGAGACTCCACGCGGCTCATTGCCAGCGGCTCAGCGGCCGGGATGCTGGAGTTTTTGCGGATGATGGTCGTGGTCTGATCCGGCGCATTGCCGCCGGTACGCGGCTGAGCGATCGGTTTAAACACGCTCAGACGAACGCCTTTACGTTCCATAGCACGAATTACGCCCAGGCTGACGCTGGTCAGGCCGACGCTGGTGCCGGTAGGGATTAACATAATAGTACGAGACACGATAACCTCTCTAATAGCCTGCATTTATCCGTCTGCATCAGTACCGATGGCATCTTTGCAGCGCAAACCAGGGCTATATCGTTACTTCTGCTCTCTGAAAACAACTCCGTCAGCCTGAGCTGACGGAGATTAGTAAATTAAGCGGTCAGGCGGGCTGCGTCCTGCGCGATAACCAACTCTTCATTGGTTGGGATCACGATGGCCGGACGGGTGCCTTCTTTGTTGATGAAACCTGATTTGCCGAAGCGGGCAGCCAGGTTACGCTCGTGGTCAACTTCGAAGCCCAGCAGCGCCAGTTTGCCCAGCGACAGTTCACGGACCATCGCCGCGTTTTCACCGATACCGCCGGTGAAGATAACCGCATCCAGGCGGCCATCCATCAGCGCCGCGTAGGCACCGATATACTTGGCCAGACGGTGGCAGTATACGTCCATCGCACGTTTTGCATCGGCTTTGGTTTCGTAGTTATCTTCAACATAGCGGCAGTCGCTGGTCACTTCGGTCAGGCCCAGCAGGCCAGACTCTTTGGTCAGCAGCTTGTTGATGGCGTCAACGTTCATGCCCAGTGTGTCGTGCAGGAAGAAGACCACAGCCGGGTCGATGTCACCACTGCGGGTGCCCATCACCAGGCCTTCCAGCGGGGTCAGACCCATTGAGGTGTCAACGCAAATGCCGTTGCGGATAGCTGAAACGGAACCGCCGTTGCCGAGGTGGCAGGTGATAATGTTAACGTCTTCAACCGGCTTGTTCAGAACTTTTGCCGCTTCCTGAGTCACATAGTAGTGGCTGGTGCCGTGTGCGCCGTAGCGACGAACGCCGTGTTCTTTATACAGTTTGTACGGCAGAGCGTAGAGGTAAGACTCTTCCGGCATGGTCTGATGGAAAGCGGTATCGAAAACGGCTACGTTTTTATCAGCCAGATGCGGGAAGTTTTTCAGCGCTTCATCAATACCGATCAGGTGTGCCGGGTTGTGCAGCGGCGCAAAATCAGAAGCGTCTTTGATGCCCTGGATAACAGAATCGTCAATCAGCACGGATTGGGTCAGTTTCTCGCCGCCGTGAACGATACGGTGACCGATTGCCGCGATTTGTGCTGAAAGTTCTGGTTTTTGTGCCAGAATAGTTTTAACCATGAAGTTTAGTGCTTCACTGTGCGCCGCGCCGGCACCCAGAGCCGCTTCCTGTTTAGCGCCGTCCAGTTTCCATTTGATACGGGCTTCCGGCAGGTGGAAGCATTCAGCTAAACCTGACAGGAATTCGTCACCGTTTGCCGGATCGATGATGGCAAACTTAAGGGAAGAACTACCGCAGTTCAGAACCAGTACTAACTTACTCGACATGGAAGGTCCTATTTATCAAAAGTGGCGAAATAAAAGTCAAACAGACTATCAGCGTAGCGCATGAAAGCTGGTACATTAATGACACATGTCATACTGACGAGAACTTTACAGAGATCGGCAGTAAAAAATTTTGGATATTTTACGGGATTTTTTTAAATCCTGTTCGATCTTTCATGGTCCGACCAGTTTTTGACCGCAGTTACCCGCTGTCCAGGGTCGAAAACGCGCTCAGGATAACCAGAGTGGCCCACAAAGACAAAATATTTTGAATAATGTCATGTAAAGTTGGTGTATTGCGGTTTTTTTTTAATTTTTATCTCTGAAGTTGAGGTCCGCTATGGCGAATGAATCCGGCTCCGTAGGTTGGTTCAAGCTGTTCCAAAATGGGCAGCATTATATGAAAACCTGGCCTGTCGATAAGCGCCTTGCGCCGGTGTTTCCTGAAAACAGGGTTACGCGCGCCACGCGTTTTGCAATTGCATTTATGCCGCCGCTGGCGGTGTTCACTCTGACCTGGCAAATCGCGCTGGGCGGCCAGCTTGGTCCCGCGGTTGCTACGGCGCTATTCGCCTGTAGTCTGCCGATGCAGGGACTGTGGTGGCTGGGTAAGCGTTCCATCACGCCGCTGCCGCCGACATTATTGACCTGGTTCCATGATGTGCGTGAAAAGTTACAGGCGGCGGGGCAGGCGATTGCTCCGGTGGAAGGCAAGCCGACCTATCAGTCGCTGGCCGACGTGCTGAAGCGCGCGTTCAAGCAGCTGGATAAAACTTTCCTCGACGATCTCTGATCTGTCACGATTGTTCATCGATTAACGCGTTACGTTATTCCTTAGCGGGTTTTCATCTGGAAACCCGTTTTGCATCAAAGAAGCTCCCCACGCGGCTGTGAGATCCTTATCCACAACTTAATTTCCGCAACCAGGGAGCCCCCGATGGACATGACCCCAGCCCAACGTTTAATTCTTTCCAATCAGTACCAGATTATGGCCATGCTTGATGCCGAAAATGCTGCACACTATCAGCGCTGCCAGATCATCATCAAGCGCGGTTATGGTTTGCAGATGCGCGAGCTGGATAGCGAACTCAGTCAGCTACCCGAAGCTGAATGCCGCACGCTGCTGGCAATGATGGAGATGCACCACGCGCTGCATATATCCTGGAGTAATCTGAAAGATGCGCAGGATATCGATCCGCGCAGGCTGCAATTTCTTGGCTTCGACGGCAACACCGAAGGGCGCTACCTCGGCTACACGCGCTTCATGATTGAGCGTGAAGGGCGCTATACGCATTTTCCTGCCGGCAGTCACCGGTTTGATGCGCAGGTTCCGATGTGGGAAAAGTATCAACGAATGCTTGCTGTATGGCACAATTGTCCGCGACAGTATCATTTGAGTGCGAACGAAATCGCACAAATTATTAACGCCTGATGAGGACGTCGCAGTGAAGTGTAAAGGTTTTCTGTTCGATCTGGATGGCACGCTGGTAGATTCCCTGACGGTTGTGGAGCGGGCCTGGAGTAACTGGGGGCGTCGTCGGGGGATTGAGACCGAAGAGATCCTGGCTTTTATCCACGGCAAGCAGGCCATCACCTCACTGCGTCACTTTATGCAGGGCGCCTCGGCTGAAGAAGTTCAGCAGGAGTTTCTGGCCCTTGAGCGCCTGGAAGCTGAGGACACGGACGGCATCGTAGCGCTGCCCGGGGCACTTTCCCTGCTGGCTACGCTGGACGAGCTGGAGATCCCCTGGGCGATCGTGACCTCCGGTTCTGTGCCGGTGGCCAGCGCCCGCCATGGCGCAACCGGGCTACCGGAGCCGCATGCATTTGTCACCGCTGAGCGCGTGGAACGCGGAAAGCCGGAGCCGGATGCCTATCTGCTGGGTGCGCATCTGTTGGGCCTGGAGCCGGAAGAGTGCGTGGTGGTGGAAGATGCCGCTGCGGGTATTCTTTCCGGTCTGGCGGCAGGCTGCCACGTGGTGGCGGTTAACGCGCCTGCCGATGCGCCGCGCCTCAGTGAAGTGGATATGGCGCTGACCTCGCTGGAAGAGCTGATCGTACACCGCGATCCTGACGGGACGGTGAATGTCCATCGTAAGCACTAATCCCTTGATTTAACCCCGCTATTGCGGGGTTTTTTTATGTCATGCTGTTGGCAACTGTAGCCGCCTGACGGGAATCTGCCGTGAACAATCAACTGCTCTGGGTACTTTGCCTGCTGGCTTTTGTGGTGATGCTTTTTATTACCGGCAAGCTGCGTATGGAAGTCGTTGCGCTGCTGGTCATTATTGCCTTTGTGCTGAGCGGCACGCTGACGCTGCAGGAGGCAACGCTCGGCTTTAGCGATCCTAACGTGATCCTGATCGCCGCGCTGTTTGTGGTCGGTGAAGGGCTGGTGCGCACCGGCGTGGCGCTGCAGCTGGGCGAGTGGCTGATTAAAGTGGCCGGCAACAGTGAGAGCCGCGTGGTGGTGCTGCTGATGCTAACCGTCGCCGGGCTGGGTGCGGTAATGAGCTCGACCGGTGTGGTAGCGATTTTTATTCCGGTGGTGTTGAGCGTCGCCGTCAAAATCAACAGCTCCCCCGGTCGCCTGATGATGCCGTTAAGCTTCGCCGGATTGATCAGCGGGATGATGACGCTGGTCGCCACGCCGCCCAACCTGGTGGTGAACAGCGAACTGGTACGCGAAGGGCTGAACGGTTTCGGCTTTTTCGCCGTCACGCCGATTGGGCTGGTGGTGCTGCTGTTGGGCATTGGTTATATGCTGCTGGCGCGTTTCTGGCTGGTGACGCCGACCGCCGCCGACCGCCCGGGGCAGGCGCGTCGCACCTTCCGCGAACTGATCCATCAATACCGGTTAAGCGGCCGTGCCCGTCGTCTGGCTATTCGCCCGGATTCTCCGCTGATTGGTCATCGACTGGACGATTTACAGCTGCGTGAGCGCTTCGGTGCCAGCGTGGTGGGACTGGAGCGCTGGCGTAAATTTCGCCGGGTGATGGTGCCGGTGACCGGCACCACCGAGTTTCGCAGCGGCGACGTGCTGCTGATCGATATGTCTGCCGCCGAGATCGATCTGCGCGAGTTTTGCAGCAGCCAGCAGCTGGAACCCATGGTGCTGCGCGGCGAATACTTTTCCGATCGCGCCCGCGACGTTGGCATGGCCGAAGTATCACTGCTTGCCGACTCACCGCTACAGGGAAAAAGTCTGAGGGAAATCGCGTTTCGTTCGCGTTACGGCATTAGCGTGGTGGGGATGCGGCGCGGCAGCGACGTGCTGGAAAACGCCTTTACCGATGAGCCGCTGGCGCTGGGCGATATTCTGCTGGTGATGGGCGACTGGAAAAAGATTGCCCAGATCCAGCAGCAGACCCAGCGCGATTTTATGGTGCTGAACCTGCCTGCCGAGGTGGATGAGGTCGCGCCGGCCAGCAGTCAGGCTCCGCATGCGCTGTTCTGCCTGGCGTTAATGGTAGCGATGATGCTGACCGAGGAGATCCCGAATCCGATTGCTGCGATCATTGCCTGCCTGTTAATGGGTAAGTTCCGCTGTATTGACGCGGAAAGCGCGTGGCGGTCGATTCACTGGCCGGGGCTGATTCTGATTGTTGGAATGATGCCTTTCGCGCTGGCGCTGCAAAAGACCGGCGGCGTGGCGCTAATCGTTGACGGGTTAATGCAGCTGGCGGGTGGGCACAGTCCGCAGGTGATGCTGGTCTGTCTGTTTGTACTCTGCGCCACCATCGGGCTGTTTATTTCCAATACCGCTACGGCGGTGCTGATGGCACCGATTGGCGTGGCGGCCGCGCATCAGATGGGCGTGTCGCCTTATCCGTTTACTATGGCGGTGGCCGTAGCGGCATCGGCGGCGTTTATGACGCCGGTGTCTTCCCCGGTGAATACGCTGGTTTGTGCGCCTGGCGGATATCGTTTCTTTGATTTTGTGAAGGTTGGGGTGCCGTTTACGCTGATTGTGATGGTGGTTAGCGTGTTGTTGATTCCACGGCTGTTCCCGTTCTGATTCTTTGCTGCTGGCCCCTCTCCCACATAGTGCTCGCTGGTTGTTAAGTTAAGTTTTAATGGCTTCAAAGTTCGATCGTGTTTTCTTAAAAGTCGATACCAGAATTCAACATCAAACGTGTGGCCTACCCGCCATGGGAATCTGTAATTCATAACGCACTAAGAAAGCCCCAATTCGGCTGCAGGGATGCGGACGAACAAAGTGAAGGAATCGCAAAGGGGGCCGGGTCCCGGCCGAACGCTGCGTGGAAGCGTCACGCTGAAGTTCTGATAATCCAGGGCGAGGCATCTGCCTCGCCCTGAATCCGCCACTGTCCTTTCCTGCCCGTACTGATTTCTTGCCAAATCCCCCCGACGTAAAAAAACTGCCGATTTAACAGAAAATTTATCCTCCGTATTCGTTTTATTAACCAGAGACCCGAATTCCCGGGGATGCCGTAGGGATTTATGTAATGAGGTTGGTTAGACATGGCAACGCCAGTGACGTTTGATGATGCGCAGCGCGCCGGTACAACGAGCTGGCTGACGGGCAGCCTGCTGGCGTTAGGCCTGCATATTGGTGCTGCTGTGTGGCTGATGTGGATGCCGCCGATTACCGCCGCCGATAATACCCCGCCTGCGGCGATTATGATCGAGATGGCGGATACCGCCCAGGCGGTGCTGACCGAACGGAACGATATCTCACCGGAAAGCCAGAATTCACAGGCCAGCGAAGAGAAGGTGAAAGAAGAGACACAGAGCGATGCCGCCGCTGCGCCTGCCGTCGATCCCGTGAAGCAGCCGGAAAAAGAGCCGGAGAAAGCGGTTCCCGAAGCCGAAAAACCGGATATCGCTCTGCGAGCCGCTCAGGGCGCGAAAACGAAAAAAGACCAAAAGGGCAAATCCCAGCAGGAAAAACAAAAAAAGCAGAAGCAGCAGCAGGCTCAGCATCAGCAGCAGGTTTCAGCAAAGCAGGCGGTTCAGGCTCAGGTGCAAACGCAGCAGGCCGAGCGCACCGCCGCGCAGAAAACCAACGCCAGCAGTTCGGTTTCCACGCCTCAGGAGGCAAGCTGGGCTGGGCGAGTGATGGCGCACCTGGAAAAGCGCAAGCGCTATCCTGAAGCGGCGCAGGAGCGTGGCGATACCGGCACCGTGCTGGTGCGATTCACCATTGATGATGACGGCAATGTGCTGAGCGCTTCGCTGGCGAGGAGTTCGGGCGTCGCCGAGCTGGATCGTGAGGTGCTGTCGCTGGTTAAACGCGCCTCTCCGGTGCCTGCGCCGCCCCCCGGCGCGCAGAAAACACTGACTGCGCCGGTAGCGTTTTTCCCTAAACGGGGCTGAGATAGCCTGAAGGTAGCCCCGGCCCCGTTGGGCGCTGCTTCACTCTTTACAGCGACTCCTGGCTGATTTCATCCAGAGACAGGCTAAAGCTGGGGATAAACACCTCAACAAAATAGTCCATTTCCGGGCTGTGGCGCTGGGAGAGGGTTTTCTCCAGTCGGGCTTTCGCCAGCAGGAATTCGTTATTGCCCGCCGACAGCTCTTCCAGGCATTTCAGATAGGCGCAAAGCGCATCTGCCTGTTTAACAATCGCCGTTTCCGCCTCGCTGTGCTGGTGCTCGTCAATCAGTGGAGCCCAGGCTGAGCGCAATTCTTCCGGCAGCATTTCAATCAGCTTCTTCTGCGCGATCTTCTCAATTTTTTTGTATTCATGGGCAATCTGCGCGTTGTAGTACTTTACCGGCGTGGGCAGATCGCCAGTCAGCACTTCGCTGGCGTCGTGATACATCGCCATCAGAGCGATACGGCCGGGGTCGAGATTGCCGTTAAATTTTTTGTTTTTAATCACCGCCAGCGCATGGGCAACCATCGCCACCTGCAGACTGTGTTCCGACACGTTTTCAGTGCGTACGTTACGCATTAACGGCCAGCGGTTAATCAGTTTCAGACGGGAGAGGTGGGCAAAAAAGTGGCTTTGATTCATCAGGTCTTTCCGTTTGCCCGGATAGCTACGCTGCCGCTATCCGGGACTGATATCTGAAGAGATGTGACTTACTGGTGGTAGCCGCCCAGGAAGCGGCCAAACTTGGTGATGGCCATTTCAAGATCGTCTACGCGCGGCAGGGTAACGATGCGCACATGGTCTGGCCACGGCCAGTTAAAGGCGCTGCCCTGCACCAGCAGGACTTTTTCCTGCAGCAGGAAATCGAGAACCATCTTCTGATCATCGTGGATATTGAATTTTTTCGCGTCGATTTTCGGGAACATATACAGCGCGCCTTCCGGCTTCACGCAGCTGACGCCGGGAATGTCGTTGATCAGCTCCCAGGCCCGATTACGCTGTTCATACAGACGGCCACCCGGCTGAATAAACTCGCTGATGCTCTGATAGCCGCCCAGCGCGGTCTGAATGGCGTGCTGTGCCGGAACGTTGGCGCACAGGCGCATCGACGCCAGCATTTCCAGGCCTTCAATATAGCCTTTTGCGTGCTTCTTCGGCCCGTTCAGTACCATCCAGCCCTGACGGAAACCGGCAACGCGGTAGGTTTTTGACAGGCCGTTAAAGGTAATGGTCAGCAGGTCCGGTGCCAGCGCGGCAATCGAGTGATGACGGGCGGCATCGTAAAGAATCTTGTCGTAAATTTCGTCAGCAAAAATAATCAGGTTGTGCTGGCGGGCGATCTCAACCACTTCCAGCAGCAGTTCTTTGCTGTATACCGCACCCGTCGGGTTGTTCGGGTTGATGATCACAATGCCGCGGGTGCGCGGGGTGATTTTGCTGCGAATATCGTCAAGGTCCGGGAACCAGCCTGCGGATTCGTCACAGAGGTAATGCACGGCCTTACCGCTGGACAGGGACACGGCAGCGGTCCACAGCGGGTAATCCGGGGCCGGAACCAGCATTTCGTCACCGCTGTTCAGCAGCGCCTGCATTGACTGAACGATCAGTTCTGATACGCCGTTACCAATATAGATATCTTCAACGGTCGTATCACGGACGCCCAAAGCCTGATAATGCTGCATGATGGCTTTACGCGCGGAATACAGGCCTTTGGAGTCGCAGTAGCCCTGTGCGCTGGGCAGATTACGGATCACATCGACCAGAATTTCGTCCGGGGCTTCAAAGCCGAAAGGGGCAGGGTTACCGATGTTAAGCTTGAGAACTTTATTACCTTCTTCTTCGAGGCGCTTGGCTTCTTTCAACACCGGGCCGCGAATGTCATAACACACATTATCCAGTTTGCTGGATTTATCAATTTGGGTCATCTCGGTCACCTTGACTTGCAGGAGGGTTTTCCTGCCGTGGAAAACTAAACGTTACACAATGTACTCCTCTCCTTAATGCTTTTGAAGGGTAGCCACCGGGTTTGGCGCGTTAATCGCGCTTTTTTCATGCGGCTCACACGACAGCGCGGAGGTTGTACAGTTTGTAGTATTAAATACTGTAAAGCTGATAATAATCATTACTTACAACTGTAAACGCTCTTGCAATGCTAAGTGTAGATTCTCCTTTTGAAAGAAAAATGTTGGGAGATGTTGCACAATTCATTAACGAAAAGTGGATTGATGATTGATGAAACAGTCAAAATAAAATTATCATTTGAGCGATTTTTAATCGCTTGCGCCTGCTGCACCAGGCTGAATCGTTTACCGGAGAGTTGTGCCCGTCAAACGATTGAATGAGTCCGATTCTTATAACGAAGTTTGATTTTAGTATATGCAAGTCTCATTGGAGTGCTGTTGCTGATAAAATCTTACTTTAGAGATAAGAATAATCGCATTTAGGCTTAAAAAGTAGGCGACAGTATGTCAGGATAACTTTCAGGAGACTTTACGCCGGTTTGCAGAGGTCTTCTGGTAATAAAAAAATGGTTTTTATACCCTGAAAGGGTAAGGAATGCTTAATATTCCTCCGGCATTGATGCTAAATGATTGCCACAGACTTTCCAGTTTGAATCTGCACTGTTAGATCCAAAAACGCGCGCATTTTTACCTAAAGTTTGTCGGAGCCAGCGGGAATCCGGTATCTGATTACCGCTTATGGGTTAGTACAGTGTGCAATCGTGATTAATCAGAGTCGGACACCTTTTTACCGCTCGCGTTGCGCACCGCCTGAGCCGATCGGAGTGTTGTGTAGGGTCTTACAGTGAGAGTTTACGTCATACTTCAGCCGGGAGTACCGGTTCCCGCTGATGGAATTATGCATTGATTATCGACTTATCTTTTTGATAAGAAAGTAATAACACCAGGGTAGCTGTTCGTAAAAAACTTATAAAGTGAAGAAAAACATGACTAGTGCAAATCGTCCGATACTTAATCTCGACCTCGATCTGCTGAGAACTTTTGTAGCCGTAGCCGATCTGAATACTTTTGCCGCTGCTGCTGCTGCTGTGTGCAGAACCCAGTCAGCAGTTAGCCAGCAGATGCAGCGTCTGGAACAACTGGTTGGCAAAGAACTCTTCGCCAGGCATGGGCGCAACAAGTTGCTGACTGAACATGGTATTCAGCTGTTGGGTTATGCGCGAAAAATCCTGCGCTTTAATGATGAAGCCTGCACGTCACTTATGTACAGCAATGTTCAGGGCGTGCTGACTATCGGCGCATCTGACGATACATCCGATACCATTTTACCGTTCCTGCTAAACCGCGTGACTTCGGTTTATCCGAAGCTGGCCATCGACGTACGCGTGAAGCGTAACCCGTTTATGATGGAAATGCTGAATCAGGGCGAGGTTGATCTGGTTGTGACGACCTCCAGCCCGATGAACTTTGCCTGGCAGGTACTGCGCACGTCGCCAACGCTGTGGTACTGCGCTGCGGATTACATCTTCCAGCGTGGAGAGGCCATTCCTCTGGTCCTGCTGGATGAACCAAGCCCTTATCGTGATATGGCGATTGATCACCTTAACGAAGCCGGCATCCCATGGCGTATCTCTTATGTTGCTTCTACGCTAGCTGCGGTTCGTGCTGCGGTGAAAGCTGGTCTTGGCGTGACCGCTCGCCCGGTAGAGATGATGAGCCCGGAACTACGTGTTATGGGCGCTGCGGAAGGTTTGCCTGTTCTGCCGGATACCGAATATCTGCTGTGCCGCAATCCGGATAGCGACAACGAACTGGCACTGGCGATCTTCAATGCCATGGAGTCCAGCAACGATCCTTATGCTCTGGTCAACGCAAATCCAGACGGTACGGCGCTGCTGGATGAGGATGAGTAATCTGTCAGATTAGACGCTGATGTTTATCATTCTCATAGCTAAATTGTAATAAATTAATGAATAACAGCCTTTCAGTGTTTTTTTAACCTGAAAGGCTTTTTTTTGTCATTTTAACGTCATCTAAATGCGCTTTCTTCATCAGAAAAAAGTGTTCCTGCTGCCCTTGGCCATAACACCTTTAAACCGCTCACGCCATTGCCAGAGACGTCAGTATCATTCGTGCGATGAATTGATTTTGCACAATCCTTGCTGACCAAAAATTGGCCATAAAACACAGAAGTGTGTCCTCGATCAAAAAAATAACCCTATTAAGGGGCAGGAAAATATGATTATTCCTGCCAAAATAGAGATTGTTAAATACGCGATCCGAACATGGTTTTAGCTGCTACATTTTTATCAGGTCCTACCACTGACACGATTTAGCTTATTTTATGAGCATTAATTGTTAAAATAATGTTGCATCTGTAAATTAGCATGCGGATACTTTTGTCAAAGTTGACAAAAGGTTATTGAAAGGAGTAAAAAACCCCATAAAATAGCTGCCTAATCAAAAGAGGCAGTAAAATTTATAAGGTTTTTTATTTTTCCCTTGAATCGTTGTGGTGTGTTAACTGCCAGAGATTAGAGCAGGACGCGAAACACCACTTTTGGTGAGTAAGCAAGAGTATGTCAACAACCACAGAAGTCGTCGCCCATCACTGGGCATTCGCTGTTTTTCTGATCGTTTCAGTCGGTCTTTGTTGCCTGATGTTGGCCGGAGCGTGGTTCCTGGGCGGAAAAGGCCGGGGAAGGTACAAAAACACGCCTTTTGAGTCAGGAGCTCCTTCCGTCGGTAGCGCAAAACTGCGCCTGTCTGCCAAATTCTATCTGGTAGCAATGTTCTTCGTTATCTTCGACGTTGAAGCCCTCTATCTCTACGCATGGTCGACAGCGATTCGCGAAAGCGGATGGGTCGGTTTTGTGGAAGCCGCCATTTTCATCTTGGTATTGCTTGCTGGTCTGGTTTATCTGGTTCGCATCGGCGCGCTGGACTGGGCTCCTGCCCGCCGTCGCTTTGACGTGAAGCCAACCACCATCTCGCACTCCAACCGTAATACGCAGTAACAGCGAGGCAAATAGACATGGACTATACGCTCACCCGCATAGACCCGAACGGTGAGAATGACCGTTACCCCCTGCAAAAACAGGAGATCGTCTCCGATCCCCTGGAAAAGCACGTTCATCAAAACGTCTACATGGGCAAGTTAGAACACGCCATGCATGACCTGGTGAACTGGGGACGCAAGAACTCCCTCTGGCCGTTTAACTTCGGTCTTTCCTGTTGCTATGTCGAAATGACCACGTCGTTTACTTCGGTACACGACGTGGCGCGTTTTGGCTCGGAAGTTATTCGTGCTTCGCCTCGCCAGGCCGACTTCATGGTGGTTGCAGGAACCTGCTTTACCAAAATGGCACCCGTTATTCAGCGCCTGTACGACCAGATGCTGGAACCTAAGTGGGTGATTTGCATGGGAGCCTGTGCCAACTCAGGTGGCATGTACGACATCTATTCCGTGGTTCAGGGCGTTGATAAGTTCCTGCCGGTCGATGTGTATATTCCAGGCTGCCCGCCGCGCCCTGAAGCCTATATGCAGGCGCTGCTGCTGCTGCAGGAATCGATTGGTAAAGAGCGCCGTCCGCTGTCGTGGGTGGTCGGCGATCAGGGTGTGTATCGCGCCAATATGCAATCCGAGCGCGAGCGTAAACACGCTGAGCGTATCGCGGTAACAAACCTGCGCAGCCCTGACGAGATTTAAGCCAGGCAGTTTATGGATGAGGTCAGCAACAGCACAACAAGACTACAAAGCAACGTGCGCCGACCCGCCTTACGCCAACACTGAGTGCCTGTCGGACAGGCCAGAATGGTGAACAACTTATGACAGACTTAACCACGCAAGATCTCGCACAGCCTTTATGGCAAACCCGCGACCACCTGGATGACCCGGTGATCGGCGAGCTGCGTAACCGTTTTGGGCCAGATGCCTTTACCGTACAACCAACCCGTACCGGGATCCCGGTTGTCTGGGTGAAACGTGAGCAGTTGTTAGAAGTAATTGAGTACCTGCGCAAGCTGCCTAAACCCTATGTCATGCTGTATGACCTGCATGGTATGGATGAGCGTCTGCGTACCCACCGTGCCGGTTTACCGGCGGCGGATTTTTCCGTTTTCTATCACTTCATCTCCATTGAACGTAATCGCGACATTATGCTCAAGGTGGCGTTGTCTGAAAACGATCTGAATGTGCCGACCATCACCAAAATTTTTGCCAATGCCAACTGGTATGAGCGTGAGACCTGGGAGATGTTCGGGATTAATATCGTGGGCCACCCGCACCTGACGCGCATTATGATGCCGCAGAGTTGGGAAGGGCACCCGCTGCGTAAAGACTATCCGGCCCGTGCGACCGAATTCGATCCCTTTGAGCTGACCAAGCAAAAAGAAGATCTGGAAATGGAAAACATGACCTTCAAGCCGGAAGACTGGGGCATGAAGCGTGGGACCAATAATGAGGACTATATGTTCCTCAACCTGGGCCCTAACCACCCGTCTGCGCACGGTGCGTTCCGTATCATCCTGCAGCTGGACGGCGAAGAGATCGTCGACTGCGTGCCGGATATCGGCTACCACCATCGCGGTGCTGAGAAGATGGGCGAGCGTCAGTCATGGCACAGCTACATCCCTTACACCGACCGCATCGAGTACCTTGGCGGCTGCGTTAACGAAATGCCGTACGTACTGGCAGTAGAAAAACTGGCCGGAATAAAAGTGCCGGAGCGCGTGGAAGTGATTCGCGTCATGCTGTCAGAACTGTTCCGTATTAACAGCCACCTGCTGTACATCTCTACTTTTATTCAGGACGTCGGCGCTATGTCTCCGGTGTTCTTTGCCTTTACCGACCGCCAGAAAATTTATGACGTTGTGGAAGCGATCACCGGCTTCCGTATGCATCCGGCCTGGTTCCGCATCGGCGGCGTGGCGCATGATCTGCCGAACGGCTGGGAACGCCTGCTGCGTGAGTTCCTCGACTGGCTGCCAAAACGTCTGAAAGCCTACGAACAGACTGCGTTAAAAAATACCGTCCTGATTGGCCGTGCCAAAGGCGTTTCTGCCTACAACATGGAAGAAGCGCTGACCTGGGGCACCACCGGTGCGGGTCTGCGTGGAACCGGTCTGGACTTTGACGTGCGTAAATGGCGCCCTTACTCCGGCTACGAAAACTTTGATTTCGAAGTGCCAATTGGTGGGGGTGTGAGCTGTGCTTACACCCGCGTGATGCTCAAAATGGAAGAGATGCGCCAGAGTATGCGTATCTTGGAACAGTGCCTGAAAAACATGCCTGCCGGTCCATTTAAAGCCGACCATCCGCTGACGACGCCACCGCCTAAAGAGCGCACGCTGCAGCATATCGAAACCCTGATCACGCACTTCCTGCAGGTTTCCTGGGGGCCAATTATGCCTGCCAACGAATCCTTCCAGATGATTGAAGCGACGAAGGGGATTAACAGTTACTACCTGACCAGTGATGGCAGCACGATGAGCTACCGCACACGCGTGCGCACGCCGAGCTTCCCGCACCTGCAGCAGATCCCTTCGGTGATCAACGGCAGCCTGGTATCCGACCTGATCGTATACCTCGGTAGTATCGATTTTGTTATGTCAGACGTGGACCGCTAATTATGCACGATCAAAGAATTGCGATCGAAACGATCGATGAATCCGGGGCTTTCATGCTGAGTGCGGCAGAGCGCGATGCCATCGAGCATGAAAAGCACCACTATGAAGATGCTCGCGCAGCGTCAATTGAAGCGCTGAAAATCGTTCAGAAACAGCGTGGCTGGGTGCCGGACGGCGCAATCCATGCGATTGCCGACGTGCTGGGCATCCCAGCCAGCGATGTGGAAGGTGTGGCAACGTTTTACAGCCAGATCTACCGCACGCCGGTGGGCCGCCATGTGATCCGCTACTGCGACAGCGTGGTGTGCCACATCACCGGCTTCCAGGGCATTCAGGCCGAGCTGGAAAACAAGCTCAATATCAAGCCGGGCCAGACGACCGCTGACGGGCGCTTTACTCTGCTGCCGACCTGCTGTCTTGGCAACTGCGACAAGGGACCGGTGATGATGGTGGATGAAGATACCCATGTTCATCTGACGCCGGAAGGCCTCGCCAACTTACTGGAGCAGTATCAATGAAAACGATTATTCGTACTGCCGAAACGCATCCGCTGACGTGGCGCATGCGTGAAGATAAGCAGCCGGTATTCTTCGATGAATACCGCAGTAAGAATGGCTATGCCGGTGCTGAAAAAGCGCTGAAGTCCATGTCGCCGGAAGAGATTGTAGGCCAGGTAAAAGACTCCGGTCTGAAAGGCCGCGGCGGTGCGGGCTTCTCCACCGGTTTGAAGTGGAGCCTGATGCCGAAAGATGAATCCATGAACATCCGTTACCTGCTGTGTAACGCCGATGAAATGGAGCCGGGCACCTATAAAGATCGCCTGCTGATGGAGCAGATGCCGCACCAGCTGGTGGAAGGCATGCTGATCGGTGCCTTTGCGCTGAAAGCCTACCGTGGCTACATCTTCCTTCGCGGTGAATACATTGAGGCGGCTGCGAACCTGCGCCGTGCGATTGCCGAAGCGACCGAAGCGGGCCTGCTGGGTAAAAACATCCTCGGTACCGGTTTTGACTTCGAACTTATCGTTCATACCGGTGCGGGCCGCTATATCTGCGGTGAAGAAACGGCGCTGATCAACTCGCTGGAAGGCCGTCGTGCCAACCCGCGCTCCAAGCCGCCGTTCCCGGCTTCAGCCGGTGCATGGGGCAAGCCGACCTGTGTCAACAACGTGGAAACCATCTCTAACGTCCCGGCGATTATTGCTAACGGCGTTGACTGGTACAAAAACATCTCCACCAGTGAAGATGCCGGTACCAAGATGATGGGCTTCTCCGGCCGCGTTAAGAATCCGGGCGTGTGGGAGCTGCCGTTTGGTACCACCGCGCGTGAGATCCTGGAAGATTATGCCGGTGGCATGCGTGACGGCCTGAAGTTTAAGGCGTGGCAGCCGGGTGGAGCAGGGACAGACTTCCTGACCGAACAGCACCTCGACCTGCCGATGGAATTTGCCAGCATTGGTAAAGCCGGTAGTCGTCTGGGTACTGCGCTGGCCATGGCCGTCGACCATGAAATCAATATGGTGTCGCTGGTACGCAATCTGGAAGAGTTCTTTGCCCGTGAATCCTGCGGCTGGTGTACGCCGTGCCGCGATGGCCTGCCGTGGAGTGTGAAAATTCTGCGCGCGCTGGAACGTAAACAGGGACAGCCGGGGGATATCGAAACCCTGCTGCAGCTCTGTCGTCAGCTTGGCCCGGGTAAAACCTTCTGTGCGCACGCACCTGGTGCAGTAGAGCCACTGCAAAGTGCCATCAAATATTTCCGCGAAGAGTTCGAAGCGGGGATGGCACCTCAGGTATACAGCAACGCGCACGCGATTAGCGGCATCCAGCCGAACCTGTTAAAGGCTCGCTGGTAAGCAAAGTTTAACGCCCGTTTTTTATCGGGCCTTACGGAAGCATGTTCACTATGGCTACAATTCATGTAGACGGTAAAGAATATGATGTTGATGGTGCAAACAACCTGCTGCAGGCCTGTTTGTCCCTCGGCTTAGATATTCCTTATTTCTGCTGGCACCCTGCGCTCGGTAGCGTCGGTGCCTGCCGCCAGTGTGCGGTGAAGCAGTTCCAAAATGCCGAAGATACCCGTGGTCGTCTGGTAATGTCCTGCATGACGCCAGCCTCCGACGGTACCTTCATCTCTATTGATGACGGCGAAGCAAAAGAGTTCCGCGAAAGCGTGGTGGAGTGGCTGAT
Organism: Erwinia sp. S43; assembly: GCF_016624745.1. NCBI lineage: Bacteria > Pseudomonadati > Pseudomonadota > Gammaproteobacteria > Enterobacterales > Erwiniaceae > Erwinia > Erwinia sp. S43. The sequence continues at coordinate 19,330 of NZ_JACVTX010000012.1, forward strand.
GACCAACCACCCGCACGATTGTCCGGTATGTGAAGAGGGGGGTAACTGCCACCTTCAGGATATGACGGTCATGACCGGCCACAGCTTCCGCCGCTACCGTTTTACCAAGCGTACCCACCGCAATCAGGATCTCGGTCCGTTCATTTCTCATGAAATGAACCGCTGTATCGCCTGCTATCGCTGCGTGCGTTACTACAAAGACTACGCAGACGGTAAAGATCTGGGCGTATACGGTGCCCACGACAACGTCTACTTCGGTCGCCCGGAAGACGGCGTGCTGGAAAGTGAATTTTCCGGCAACCTGGTTGAAATCTGCCCGACTGGCGTGTTCACCGATAAAACCCACTCCGAGCGCTACAACCGTAAGTGGGATATGCAGTATGCGCCAAGCATTTGCCAGCAGTGCAGCATCGGCTGTAACACCAGCCCGGGCGAACGCTATGGCGAACTGCGCCGTATCGAAAACCGTTATAACGGCACCGTTAACAGCTACTTCCTTTGCGACCGTGGCCGTTTCGGCTATGGCTACGTCAATCTGAAAGATCGTCCGCGCCAGCCTATGCAGCGCCGTGGCGATGACTGGATCGCCCTGAACGCCGAGCAGGCAATGCAGGGGGCGGCAGACGTGCTGCGTCAGGCCTCCAAAGTGATCGGCATTGGTTCCCCGCGTGCCAGCGTAGAAAGCAACTTTGCACTGCGCGAGCTGGTCGGCGCTGAAAACTTCTCTACCGGTATCCCGGCAGGAGAGCAGGCCCGTCTGGATCTGATGCTGGAGATCCTGCGCGACGGCGGTATCCATACACCGTCCCTGCACGATATTGAAAGCTACGATGCAGTGCTGGTGCTTGGGGAAGATCTGACCCAGACCGGTGCGCGCGTTGCGCTTGCCGTCCGTCAGGCGGTGAAGGGTAAATCCCGTGAGATGGCAGCGGCGCAGAAAGTGGCCGACTGGCAGATCGCCGCGATCCTCAATATCGGTCAGAACGCTAAACATCCACTGTTTGTGACTAACGTCGACCAGACCCGTCTGGACGATATTGCCGCGTGGAGCTACCGTGCCCCGGTTGAAGACCAGGCGCGTCTGGGCTTCGCGATTGCCCACGAGCTGGATGCCAGCGCACCGGCAGTCAGCGATCTGGATAAGTCACTGGACGGTAAAATCGACGTGATCGTGCAGGCGCTGGCCGGTGCGAAGAAACCGCTTATCGTTTCCGGCACCAACTCCGGCAGCGAAGCGGTGATTCAGGCGGCTGCCAACGTGGCGAAAGCGCTGAAAGGCCGTGGCCAGGATGTCGGTATTACCCTGTTGGCGACCGCCAGTAACAGCATTGGCCTTGGCATGATCGGCGGCCACTCTCTGGATGCGGCACTCCAGGAGCTGGAAAGCGGTTCTGCGGATGCGGTTATCGTGCTGGAAAACGATCTCTATCGTCAGCTGCCGAAAGCTCGGGTCGATGCCGCACTGAAAAATACGCCAAACGTGATTGTTATCGATCACCAGCGTACCGCCACCACTGAAAAAGCCGGTCTGGTTCTCTCCACCGCCAGCTTCGCGGAAAGTGACGGTACCGTGGTGAACCAGGAAGGTCGTGCTCAGCGCTTCTTCCAGGTTTATGACCCGGCTTATTACGACAACAAAGTTGAGATGCTGGAAAGCTGGCGCTGGCTGCACGCGCTGCAAAGCACCATTAACAGCCGCGAGCCGGACTGGACCCAGCTGGATCACGTCATTGATTCCTGCGTGGTTGCGCTGCCGCAGCTGGCGGCGATCAAAGATGCTGCACCGGATGCCAGCTTCCGTATTCGCGGACAGAAACTGTCGCGTTCACCGATTCGCTCCAGTGGACGTACTGCGATGCGCGCCAATATCAGCGTGCATGAACCGCGTCAGCCGCAGGATAAAGACACGATGTTTGCCTTCTCGATGGAAGGTAACAACCAGCCGGGTGCGGCACGTTCGCAGATCCCATTTGCCTGGGCTCCAGGCTGGAACTCACCGCAGGCGTGGAACAAATTCCAGGCCGAAGTGGGCGGCAACCTGCGTAATGGCGATCCGGGCGTGCGTCTGTTTGAAGCGGGCCCGTCACAGCTGGATTGGTTTGAGAAAATCCCGGCCGCGTTTGTGGGCAGTGAAAACCGCTGGCGTGTCGCGCCGTACTTCCACCTGTTTGGTAGTGAAGAAATGACCCAGCGCTCACCGGTTATGCAGAAACGTATGCCGGAAGTTTATGTGATGGTTAACCCGAATGATGCGGCGAAACTCGGCGTTAACGCCAACAGCGCCGTTCAGTTCAACTGCCAGGGTGAAACCCTGCGCCTGCCGGTGCGTTTCTCAAGCCACCTGCAGGCAGGGCAGGTCGGTCTGCCACTGGGCTTACCGGGTATCCCTCCGTTCCTGTCGGGCGCTGAAATCGACAATCTGCAGGAGGCGGCACAATGAGCTGGTTGACACCGGAAGTTATCGACATTTTGATTGCCGTCGGCAAAGCACTGGTCATCCTGATGGTGGTGGTGGCCTGCGGCGCGCTGATGAGCTTTGGCGAACGCCGAATTCTCGGCCTGTTCCAGAACCGCTACGGTCCTAACCGCGTCGGCTGGGGCGGATCGCTGCAGCTGGTGGCGGATATGATCAAAATGTTCTTCAAAGAGGACTGGATACCGCCATTTACCGACCGTGTGATCTTCACCCTTGCGCCGATGATCGCCTTTACCTCGCTGCTGCTGGCGATGGCAATTGTGCCGGTTACCTCTACCTGGATGGGGGCGGACCTGAATATCGGTCTGCTGTTCTTCCTGATGATGGCCGGTCTGGCGGTTTATGCCGTGCTGTTCGCGGGCTGGTCGAGTAACAACAAATACTCGCTGCTGGGTGCCATGCGCGCCTCGGCCCAGACCCTGAGCTACGAAGTGTTCCTCGGCCTGTCGCTGATGGGCGTAGTGGCGCAGGCTGGCTCGTTCAACATGCTGGATATCGTTAACAGCCAGGAACATATGTGGAACGTGATTCCGCAGTTCTTCGGCTTCCTGACCTTCTGCATCGGCGGCGTAGCGGTGTGTCACCGCCATCCGTTTGACCAGCCGGAAGCGGAACAGGAACTGTCGGACGGTTATCACATTGAATACGCCGGTATGAAATTCGGCCTGTTCTTCGTCGGTGAGTACATCGGTATCGTTACCGTTTCTTCACTGATCGTGACGCTGTTCTTCGGTGGATGGAACGGTCCGTGGCTGCCGCCGATTTTCTGGTTCGCCATCAAAACGGGCTTCTTCATGATGATGTTCATTTTGATCCGTGCTGCGTTACCGCGTCCGCGCTATGACCAGATGATGTCGTTCGGCTGGAAAGTTTGTCTGCCGTTGACGCTGTTGAACCTGCTGGCGACTGCCGCAGTGATTCTGTACACGGCGCAGTAAGGGGTTAAGAACATGACATTAAAAGACATTGCCGTTGGTTTCGGTACGACAGTACGCAGTATCTGGCTGATTGGTCTGAACGCCTTCGCCAAGCGCGAAACCATGATGTACCCGGAAGAGCCGGTTTATCTGCCGCCGCGCTTCCGTGGACGCATTGTGCTGACGCGTGACCCGGACGGCCAGGAGCGCTGCGTTGCCTGTAACCTGTGTGCGGTTGCCTGTCCGGTTGGCTGTATCTCGCTGCAAAAGGCCGAGATGCAGGATGGCCGCTGGTACCCGGAATTCTTCCGTATTAACTTCTCGCGCTGCATTTTCTGTGGCCTGTGTGAAGAGGCTTGCCCGACCACTGCGATTCAGCTTACCCCGGACTTCGAGCTGGGCGAGTTTAAGCGTCAGGATCTGGTGTATGAAAAAGACGACCTGTTGATCTCCGGTCCGGGCAAATATCCGGAATATAACTTCTACCGGATGGCGGGTATGGCGATTGATGGTAAAGACAAAGGCTTTGCTGAAAACGAAGCTAAACCTATCGACGTCAAGGGCTTGTTACCTTAAGGAGCCAGGCATGGAATTTGCGTTTTATCTTTGCGGACTGGTAGCGGTGCTGGCGACGTTGCGCGTTATCACCCATACCAACCCGGTACATGCGTTGCTGTACCTGATCGTCTCTTTGCTGGCGGTGTCCGGTGTGTTTTTCTCGCTCGGGGCTTACTTCGCCGGTGCGCTGGAGATCATCGTTTATGCCGGCGCGATCATGGTGCTGTTCGTCTTCGTCGTGATGATGCTGAACCTCGGCGGTGCGGAAGTGCAGCAGGAGCGTGAATGGCTGAAGCCGGGTGCGTGGGTTGGGCCGGGCCTGCTGTCGCTGGTGCTGCTGGTGGTGCTGGTTTACGCCATTCGCACCGTGAATGACCAGGGTATTGACGGCACGATGATCGATGCCAAGCAGGTCGGTATCAGCCTGTTCGGGCCTTACGTACTGGCGGTAGAGCTGGCTTCTATGCTGCTGCTGGCCGGTCTGGTGGTGGCATTCCATATCGGTCGCGAACAGCGTGCAGGTGAACTGCTGAGCAACCGTCCGGACGACGCGTTAAAAAGTAAGAAGGAGGAGAGAGTATGATCCCTCTGCAACATGGACTGATTCTGGCGGCCGTGCTGTTTGTTCTTGGACTGACCGCCGTCACTATCCGTCGCAATATGCTGTTTATGTTGATCGGCCTCGAAATCATGATTAACGCTGCGGCACTGGCGTTTGTGGTTGCGGGGAGCTACTGGGGTCAGGCAGACGGTCAGGTGATGTTTATCCTGGCGATCAGCCTGGCGGCTGCCGAGGCCAGTATCGGCCTGGCGCTGCTGCTGCAGTTACATCGCCGCAGCCAGAACCTCAACATTGACAAAGTGAGCGAGATGCGCGGATGAACCTTCTCTATTTAACAATCCTGTTTCCGCTGATCGGCTTCCTTCTGCTGGCGTTCTCTCGTGGCCGCTGGTCGGAAAATCTGTCAGCTACCGTGGGAATGGGTTCCGTCGGACTGGCGGCGCTGGTCACGGCTTATGCCGGGATCGACTTTTTCAATAATGGACAGCAGGTGTTTAACCAGGCGCTGTGGACCTGGATGCACGTTGGCAACTTTAAAATCGACGTTAACCTGACGATGGACGGCCTGTCGCTGACCATGCTGTCGGTGGTGACCGGCGTTGGCTTCTTCATCCACATGTTTGCCTCCTGGTACATGCGTGGAGAAGAGGGTTATTCGCGCTTCTTCGCCTACACCAACCTGTTTATCGCCAGCATGGTGGTTCTGGTGCTGGCCGACAACCTGATGCTGATGTATCTCGGTTGGGAAGGCGTGGGCCTGTGCTCCTACCTGCTGATCGGCTTCTACTATACCGAGTCGAAAAACGGCGCGGCGGCGATGAAGGCGTTTATCATTACCCGCGTCGGTGACGTGTTCCTGGCATTTGCGTTGTTTATTCTCTACAACGAGCTGGGCACGCTGAACTTCCGCGAAATGGTCGAGCTGGCTCCGGCACACTTTGCGGCTGACAACCATATGCTGCAGTGGGCCACGCTGATGCTGTTAGGCGGTGCGGTCGGTAAATCCGCTCAGCTGCCGTTGCAGACCTGGCTGGCCGATGCGATGGCGGGTCCAACCCCGGTATCTGCACTGATCCACGCTGCGACGATGGTTACCGCCGGTGTTTACCTGATTGCGCGTACCCACGGCCTGTTCCTGCTGACGCCTGAAGTACTGCATCTGGTCGGCATTATCGGCGCGATCACGCTGGTTCTGGCAGGCTTTGCCGCGCTGGTGCAAACCGACATCAAACGCGTGCTGGCTTATTCAACCATGAGCCAGATTGGCTATATGTTCCTTGCGCTGGGTGTTCAGGCGTGGGATGCGGCTATCTTCCACCTGATGACCCACGCGTTCTTTAAAGCGCTGCTGTTCCTCTCGTCCGGTTCGGTGATCCTTGCCTGCCACCACGAGCAGAACATCTTTAAAATGGGTGGCCTGCGTAAGAGCATTCCGCTGGTGTACGTCTGCTTCCTGGTGGGCGGTGCGGCACTGTCGGCGTTGCCGCTGATTACCGCAGGCTTCTTCAGTAAGGATGAAATTCTGGCGGGTGCGCTGGCGAACGGCCATATCAATCTGATGGTTGCGGGCCTGGCGGGCGCCTTTATGACGTCTCTCTATACCTTCCGTATGATCTTTATCACCTTCCACGGTAAAGAAAAAATTCATGCTCACGCAGGGAAAGGGATCACGCACCATCTGCCGCTGATTGTGCTGTTAGTTCTCTCAACCTTTATTGGTGCGATGATCGTACCACCGCTGAAAGGCGTACTGCCGGAGACCACTGAACTGGCCCACGGCAGCGTGATGATGCTGGAAATTGCCTCCGGCGTGGTGGCGATTGTCGGTATTCTGCTGGCCGCCGCGCTGTGGCTGGGCAAACGTACTCTGGTGACTGCGATTGCTAACAGCGCGCCGGGCCGTTTCTTCTCCACATGGTGGTTTGCCGCCTGGGGCTTCGACTGGCTGTATGACAAAGTCTTCGTTAAGCCTTACCTCGGCATTGCCCGGCTGCTGCAGCGCGATCCGCTCAATTCAGTGATGAATGTTCCGGCGATTCTCGCGCGTGTAGGCAACAAAGGCCTGGTGATCAGCGAAAACGGCTATCTGCGCTGGTATCTTGCCGCGACGAGCATCGGTGCCGTTGTCGTCCTGTATCTGCTGATGGTGCTGTAAAGGTTAGTGAGTTGGGGTGGAGCTGAGCTTCGCCCCAGTAGAAAAATTCGAAATAAAGGGAACAAACCGCCATGTTATTACCTTGGCTTATAATCCTCCCCTTCGTCGGTGGTCTGTTGTGCTGGCAGCTCGAACGCTTTGGTCCCAAAGTGCCGCGCTGGATTGCATTGATCGCGATGGGGCTGACGCTGGTGCTGTCACTGCAGCTGTGGATGCAGGGTGGCTACTCACTGACCCAGGCTTCCGGATTGCCGCAGTGGCAATCTGAATTCAACGTACCGTGGATTCCGCGTTTTGGTATTCATTTCCATCTGGCGCTGGATGGTTTGTCGCTGTTGATGGTGGTGCTGACCGGCCTGCTTGGTCTGATGGCGATTCTTTGTTCATGGAACGAAATCGAGAAGTGGCAGGGCTTTTTCCACCTGAATCTGCTGTGGATTCTGGGTGGCGTTATCGGCGTATTCCTTGCCGTCGATCTGTTCCTGTTCTTCTTCTTCTGGGAAATGATGCTGGTGCCGATGTACTTCCTGATCGCGCTCTGGGGCCATAAAGCCTCCGACGGGAAGACGCGTATTACCGCAGCAACCAAGTTCTTCATTTATACCCAGGCAAGCGGCCTGATCATGCTTATCGCTATTCTGGCGCTGGTATTCGTTCACTACAACGCCACCGGCGTGTGGACCTTCAACTATGAAGATCTGCTGAAAACGCCAATGTCGCATACGGTTGAATATGTACTGATGCTCGGCTTCTTTATCGCCTTCGCGGTAAAAATGCCGGTGGTGCCGCTGCACGGCTGGTTACCTGACGCACACAGTCAGGCTCCGACCGCAGGTTCCGTTGACCTTGCAGGTATTCTGTTAAAAACCGCCGCTTATGGTCTGCTGCGCTTTGCTCTGCCGCTGTTCCCGAATGCTTCCGCAGAGTTTGCGCCGATTGCCATGTGGCTGGGGATTATCGGCATCTTCTACGGTGCATGGATGGCGTTCTCTCAGTACGATATTAAACGCCTGATCGCCTATACCTCGATCTCCCATATGGGCTTTGTACTGATTGCCATCTACACCGGCAGCCAGCTGGCTTACCAGGGCGCGGTGATTCAGATGATTGCGCACGGCCTGTCTGCGGCGGCGCTGTTTATTCTGTGTGGTCAGCTGTATGAGCGTCTGCATACGCGTGATATGCGCCAGATGGGTGGCCTGTGGTCGCGCATCAAATGGCTGCCGGGCCTGTCGCTGTTCTTCGCGGTGGCAAACCTGGGGATGCCGGGTACCGGTAACTTCGTTGGTGAGTTTATGATCCTCACCGGAAGCTTCCAGAGCGTGCCGACGATCATTCTGATCGCCACGTTTGGACTGGTGTTTGCGTCGGTTTACTCACTGATCATGATGCAGCGCGCTTACTACGGTGCGCCTAAATCAGATACGCCACTGCGCGGCATGTCAGCGCGTGAGTTCCTGATGATCATGGTGCTGGTTGTCCTGCTGGTGCTGCTGGGCGTTTATCCGCAGCCGATTCTGGATACCTCCCACGCTGCGATGAGTAACATCCAGCAGTGGTTTACCGCTTCAATTTCAACTACAAGGCCGTAATTCGCCATGACAATAACTCCTCAACAACTGATCGCACTTCTGCCGCTGCTGATCGTCGGATTGACGGTGGTAGTTGTGATGCTGTCCATTGCGTGGCGACGCAACCATTTCGTCAATGCAACACTGGCGGTGATTGGCCTGAACCTGGCGCTGTTATCTCTTTACTTTGTCGGCCAGGCAGGGCCAATGGATGTTACCCCGCTGCTGCGGGTGGACGGCTATGCCATTCTCTATACCGGCCTGGTGATCCTTGCCAGCCTGGCGACCTGTACTTTTGCCTATCCGTGGCTGGCTACTTACCCGGATAACCGTGAAGAGTTCTATCTGCTGGTGCTGATTGCCGCACTGGGCGGCATCGTGCTGGCCAGTGCCAACCACCTGGCGTCGCTGTTTATTGGTATTGAGCTGATCTCCCTGCCGCTGTTTGGTCTGGTGGGCTACGCCTTCCAGCAGAAACGCTCGCTGGAAGCTGCCATCAAGTACACCATCCTCTCTGCCGCAGCATCTTCATTCCTGCTGTTCGGTATGGCGCTGGTGTATGCCGATTCCGGTAACCTTGGCTTTGTGGCGCTGGGCAAAAGCCTGAACGACGGTCTGATTCATCAGCCTCTGCTGCTGGCGGGTCTTGGCCTGATGATCGTAGGCTTTGGCTTTAAGCTGTCGCTGGTTCCGTTCCATCTGTGGACGCCGGACGTTTATCAGGGTGCACCTGCTCCTGTCACCACGTTCCTCGCTACCGCCAGTAAAATCGCTATCTTCGCCGTGCTGATGCGCCTGTTTATGTACGCGCCGATGACCGACAGCGAAGGCGTGCGCACGGTACTGGGTATCATTGCCGTGGCCTCGATGCTGTTCGGGAACCTGATGGCGATTTCGCAGAGCAACATCAAACGTATGCTGGGTTACTCCTCGATTGCACATATGGGTTACCTGCTGGTTGCGCTGGTTGCCGTTCAGACTCATCAGCTGTCGCTGGAAACCGTCGGTGTTTACCTGGCTGGCTATCTGTTCAGCAGCCTGGGCGCTTTCGGGGTGGTCAGCATGATGTCCAGCCCGTATAGCGGACCGGATGCGGATTCACTTTACTCGTACCGCGGTCTGTTCTGGCATCGTCCAATACTGTCTGCTGTGATGACGGTGGTGATGCTGTCGCTGGCAGGTATTCCAATGACGCTGGGCTTTATCGGTAAATTCTACGTGCTGGCAGTGGGCGTGAGCGCCGATCTGTGGTGGCTGACCGGTGCTGTGGTGCTCGGTAGCGCCATTGGTCTGTACTACTATCTGCGCGTCACCGTTAGTCTGTATCTGACACCGCCGGAAATGGCGATGCGCGATGCGCCTTCAAACTGGGCGTTTACCGCCGGTGGGATTGTGGTGCTGATCTCTGCGATTCTGGTGCTGTTGCTGGGTGTTTATCCGCAGCCGCTGATTTCGCTGGTCAATCTGGCACAGCCGCTAATGTAAGTTACGGCATTCCAGGTAATAATCGGGCCCTTGTGGCCCGATTTTTTTTGCTCTGAGGAATTGTATGGATCTGAACTGGCACGATTTACACCATAGCGAACTCAGTACCAGCCAGCTTTATCAGCTGCTGGCGCTGCGTAATGCGGTCTTTATTGTTGAGCAGCAGTGCCCGTATCTGGATATCGACGGCGCGGATCTCAGCGGCGAGAACCGGCATCTTTTGGGAATTATTGACGATCGTCTGGTGGCCTATGCGCGAATTCTGGTACCAAAGGAGGCCGACCAGCCGGTGAAGATCGGACGGGTGATTATTTCCGGCGAAGCCCGGGGACTTAATCTGGGCAGCAGGCTGATGGAGCAGGCGCTCGACAGCTGTGAACGTCACTGGCCGAAGCGGCCAATTTTCCTGTCGGCGCAGGCGCATCTGCAACGGTTTTATGGCCGACTGGGATTTGTGGCGGTTAGCGGTGAATATCTTGAAGATGATATTCCGCATGTCGATATGCTACGGGCAGGTTAATCAGGTTAATCAGGTTAATCAGGTTAATCAGGTTAATCAGGTTAATCAGGCTCAGCGGGTTCAGCAGAATAAGCAGGGATCGGCGGGCTGGCTTAAGTCCAGAATTAACGCTGGATTTTAGCCGCTTTGGTAGAAGTGTTCCCGGAGAAAATGCACCGCGGATTTCATAAAAAGGCGGCCTATGAAAGGCCGCCTTGTCGCATTCCCCGGCTTGTCGTGAGACGCCCGCGTCGTTAACCGGCGGTCATAATCCGATCGTCGACGTATTTGCGCTTATCCGGCGGCGGCGGGAAGTACTGATACAGCCAGGTCTCGCTCAGCGTGTCGTCTTTGGTGCGCAGGAACATGCGCATGTTCACCGGCGCGGTTGAATCGCTGTTCGGATACCAATCAAACAAAATACGATAGCCGTTGATTGGCTCAACGTAGAGGATCTCAACCTGTTTGAGCGTACCTGAGGTGACTTCGATTACCGGCTCAATACCCTTCGGCGCGGCGGCTTTCAGATCGCCACCGACGAAGTCAACGGCGAAACGACGCGCCCAGACGTCCGGATAGTGTTCACCCGGTGCCCAGCCTTCCGGGAAGCCACCCATACCGGTGCGGGTAGCATTAACCCGCGCCAGACCGCTGCGAACCGGCGGCAGGCCGCTCCAGTAAAGTTTGTACTGGAAGCTGTGCTCGCTCCCGGCCTTGATCGGTTCAGCAGGCTGCCAGAAGCAGACGATATTATCCAGCGTCTCTCCCGTGGTCGGGATCTCCATCAGGTTGACTGCGCCTTTGCCCCATTTTCCAACCGGCTCCACCCACAGACTCGGACGCTTGTTGTACCAGCCGATCACGTCCTGATAGTCCTGGAAATCATGATTGAGCTGTAACATGCCGAAGCCGCGCGGGTTTTCATCCTGGTAGGCGTTAAAGGTCAGGCGCTGCGGGTTGTTCAGCGGGCGGCAGATCCACTCACCGGCACCGGTCCACATGGCCAGACGATCGGAGTCGTGGATCTGCGGATGGATGGTGTCGCACATGCGGCGCTCGTTGTTGCCGCAGCTGAACATGGTAGTCATCGGCGCGATACCCAGCTGCCAGATATCCTTGCGCGCATAGATGTGGTTTTCCACCTCCATCACCACGCGCTTTTCCTCGCAGTGGATGATGAACTTGAACGCGCCGGTACAGCTTGCGCCATCCAGCAGAGTGTAGACGGTGAAGGTGGTGTCATCGGCTTTTGGTGTTTCGAACCAGAAGGCGGTGAAGTCAGGGAACTCTTCTTTACCGTTGCTGAAGGTATCAATCGCCACGCCGCGAGCCGAAAGCCCGTACTGATAGGTCTCATCCACCGCGCGGAAGTAGCTGGCCCCCAGGAAGGAGACGATATCGCGGCGAGCCAGTTCAGGCTTTTTAAAGGCACGGAATCCGGCGAAGCCGAGGTCGGTTTTTCCTTCCAACTGGGCGGTATCAACGTGCGCATTATTGTAGTTGAAAAGTTCGGGGCGGAAATGGATCTCACGCGCTTCGCGGCTGCCGCTGTCCACGGAGAACATGCGGATGCGGCGTTTGAATCCCATTCCCACGTGGAAGAACTGAACGTCAAGCTGACGGTTATCGATGCCGTTCCACAGCGAGTGGTTGGCATCGTACTGGATTTCGTTGTAGGCCTGAGGCGTTAAGGTGGCCAGGGTTTGCGGCAGCGGAGCCGGCGCGCCACCGTAAGGTTTTTTCGCCAGATCGGCGGCTAATTTTTTGAGCACGTCAAAATCAAATCGCACTGCGGTACCGTCGGCAATCTCGCTGTCTGCCCAGGCGGCCTGGGAGAACAGGGTGGAGATACCAGACATTCCACTTAAGGTGGCGAATGCCATTGACGCTTTCATAAACATTCTTCGATTCATGCCAGAAATCATATCCTTTGCTGAACGGAGCTTGTGTTGACTGTCGCGCGTACATCACGCATTCGCGTCGCCGGATTTGGCCCGACTACAGGGAGTTACGACAGCTTGCCTGGTGACTAATTCAGTTCAGGCAAAATTTATCAGATAAATCCAAAAACCGCAGTGATTTCCACGGCTGACCTGCGCGGAAGCTGCAATAAACAGCATCTTTGACGAGGATCGACAACGGCTGGACGCAGGGTTCTCAGGGATAACTGGCCCTTTTTGCCATGCAGCCCGAAAAATAGGGTCTATAGTTAGTCAGCAAGCAATGTGTAATTCGCCCACGGAGGATGACAATGGCTACACAGACTGAACCGCAAGAGACTCGACTGGATGACGATCTGGCTTTGCTGACCAAAACGCTGGAAGAAGTGTTGAAGTCATCGGGCGATCCGGCTGACCAGAAATATGTTGAACTGAAGGCCAGAGCGGAGAATTCGCTTCATGAAGTGAAATCGCGCATCAGCAATGCGTCTGATACTTACTACTATCGCGCACGTCAGGCCGTTTCTCGTGCCGATGACTACGTTCACGACAAACCGTGGCAGGGCATTGGTGTGGGTGCCACGCTGGGTCTGGTGATCGGACTGCTGCTGGCTCGTCGTTAATTTATAACGCACTGGTGCCCTTTTACGGGCACCTGATTTTTGCTAAATATCCCGCTGCCGTTCCCCCCGTTTTTACTCTGATGAAAACCTGCGTAATACTGGTTCAAATCAAAAAGATCGCAAAAACGCCTGCTTATAATGACTTCAGTCAAATTGATCTGGAGTGGCAATGTCGCACGCAACGTTCAATCGCCGCTGGGCTACCGTTCTTGTTGAAGCGCTTACCCGGCACGATATCCGGCATGTTTGCATTGCGTCCGGATCGCGCTCGGCACCCCTGGTGCTGGCCGCGGCTGCCAATGAAAAACTGGTCTGCCACACCCACTTCGATGAGCGCGGCCTTGGCTTTTTAGCCCTGGGGCTGGCAAAAAGTAGTGGGCAGCGGGTGGCCGTTATTGCTACCTCGGGCACGGCGGTGGCCAATCTCTATCCCGCTATTGTGGAAGCCCGTCAGGGCGGTGAAAAGCTGGTAGTGATTACCGCCGACCGTCCGACCGAGCTGATTGGCTGCGGAGCCAATCAGGCTATCGAACAACAGGATATTTTTGCCAGCCACGTCACCGCCGCACTGAATCTTCCCCGACCGACTCCCGATATTCCGGCGCGCTGGCTGGTGTCCTCGCTGGATACGCTGCTGGCCGGGCAGAAAAGCGGTGCCGTGCATATTAACTGCCCGTTTGCCGAACCGCTGTACGGTGAAGATGAAGGAGAGTACCTGGCGTGGGCTAATGAGCTGGGTGACTGGTGGCACAGTCCGCATCCCTGGCTCAGCTATCCAGCGCTCGCCGATCTCCCCCTCATGCCGGACTGGTTTTTTGCCCGCCAGCAGCGTGGTGTGGTCATCGTTGGCAGAGTCTCTGCCACCGAGGGGCAGCAGATTAGCGAATGGGCTGAACAGCTTGGCTGGCCGCTGCTGGGCGATGTTCTGTCGCAGAGCGGCCAGCCGCTACCGCATTCCGCGCTCTGGCTTGCACATCCTCAGGCTCGCCGGGCGCTGAAAGACGCGCAGCTGGTGGTACAGTTCGGCAGCAGTCTGACCAGCCGCAACCTCTTGCAATTTCAGCAGCAGTGCCGGCCGGCTAAATGGTGGTTAATCGATCCGCTCCCTGGCCAGCGCGATCCCGCTTTTCATCAGGGGATTCGGGTACAGGCCCGCGCGGGCGAGTGGCTGGCGAAACATCCGGCAATGCCGCGCCAGCCCTGGTGCCCGCAGCTTCAGGAACTGGCAGACAAAACCGACCGTTACCTGAAGCAGCATCTGACCGCCTTTGGCGAGGCGCAGCTGGCGCGCCGACTGCCGGAGCTGCTGGCCGAGAAAGGCGCGCTGTTTATCGGTAACAGCCTGGCAATCCGGCTGGTGGATGCGCTGGCCCGTCTGCCTGTGGGGTATCCGGTATATAGCAATCGTGGTGCCAGCGGTATCGACGGCCTGATTGCTTCCGCCGCGGGCGTGCAGCGCGGGCTTGGGCAGCCGCTATTGCTGCTGCTGGGGGATCTCTCCGCCCTGTACGATCTGAACAGCCTGGCACTGCTGCAGCGGGCATCCGCTCCGGTTGTGGTGCTGGTGGTGAACAACCAGGGCGGGCAAATATTTTCTCTGCTGCCGACGCCGCAGCATGAACGCGAGCGCTTCTTCGCCATGCCGCCTCGGGTGGATTTCAGCCACGCGGCGGCGGTATTTGGCCTGAACTACCGGCGTGCGGAAAACTGGCCTGATCTGGCCGACGCGGTGAGGGAGGGATTCACGCGCGGCGTTACGCTAGTGGAAGTGGTTTGTGACGGCGATGCGGGTGCGCAGGCCCTGGCTGGTCTACTCAAAGAGGTGATGACCCTGTGATTCTCCATGCGCGGTGGCAGGGACATCATCGCAGCATCAGGCCGGTGCTGGTCTGGCTGCACGGTTTTCTTGGCAGCGCGGATGACTGGCTGCCGGTGCAGCACTACTTCCGACACTGGCCGCTGCTCAGCATCGATTTACCGGGGCACGGCGGTTCACAGGCGCAAACCGTTAGTGGTTTTGACGAATTATCGCAGCGGCTGACGGCAACGCTCAACTACCATCAGGTTGAACGCTACTGGCTGATTGGCTACTCCCTCGGGGCTCGTCTGGCTTTTTATCACGCCTGCCGCCACGACGACGGTAGGCTTTGTGGTCTGTTGGCCGAAGCGGGTCACTTTGGCTTAACCCGCCAAAGCGAGCGCGAAACGCGCCGCGAGCACGATTTTGGCTGGGCGCAGCGCTTCCGCCAGCAGCCTTTGCCACGGGTTCTGAGCCAGTGGTATCAACAGCCGGTGTTTGCCGAACTCACCAACCCGCAGCGACAGGCGATGATTAACCGTCGGCTAAACAATCGTGCAGAGGGGCTGGCGACCATGCTGGAAGCCACCTCGCTCTCTGCCCAACCGGATCTGCTGGAGGAGCTGCGGCAAAAAACGATCCCCTTCCACTATCTGTGCGGCGAATGGGACCTTAAATTCTTACAGCTGGCGCAGCAGTCGGGCCTGACTCCGGTGGTGATCCGCGATGCCGGGCACAACACTCACCTGGCAAACCCGATGGCATTCGCCCATCAGCTTTCGCTGTTGCTGAACCACAACTAACAGGAGCTTCGATGATTTCTCCCGACGAATCCATGCTAACCGCCCCGGCACAGTGGCTGCCGGTACCGCTGGAATTCAGCGATATCCGTTATCAAAAGACGGCGGATGGCATCGCTAAAATCACCATTAACCGTCCGCAGGTGCGGAACGCGTTTCGTCCCCTGACGGTGACAGAAATACAGCAGGCGCTGGATGATGCCCGCCGAGATCCGGCCGTTGGGGTAATCATCCTGACCGGGGAAGGCGATCTGGCATTCTGCTCCGGCGGCGATCAGAAAGTGCGCGGTGATTACGGCGGCTATCAGGACGATGCCGGAGTACATCACCTCAACGTGCTGGATCTCCAGCGCCAGATCCGCACCTGTCCGAAACCCGTGGTGGCGATGGTGGCGGGCTATGCTGTGGGCGGCGGCCACGTACTGCATATGATGTGCGATCTGACCATCGCGGCGGATAATGCGCAGTTTGGCCAGACCGGACCAAAGGTGGGTTCCTTCGACGGCGGCTGGGGTGCAGCTTATATGGCACGTATCGTCGGGCAGAAAAAAGCGCGCGAGATTTGGTTCCTCTGCCGGATGTACAACGCGCAGCAGGCGCTCGATATGGGGCTGGTCAACACCGTGGTTCCTCTGGCGCAGCTTGAGCAGGAAACGGTGCGCTGGTGTCGCGAGATGTTGCAGAACAGCCCGATGGCACTGCGCTGTTTGAAAGCCGCGCTGAACGCTGACTGTGACGGCCAGGCCGGTTTGCAGGAGCTGGCCGGTAACGCCACCATGCTGTTTTACATGACTGAAGAGGGACAGGAAGGGCGCAATGCCTTTAACCAGAAGCGGCAGCCTGATTTCTCACCGTTCAGGCGTAATCCATAATGCGCAGCGCAACGCTGTTTGGTTATCAGCTTGCGCTGGATGCAGGCGTCGTGCTGCGCGATCAGCGGCTGAAAATCCGCCAGGGAATGCTGGTGAGGCTGGTCAGCGAACGGGGTGAAGGATGGGGGGAGATCGCCCCCCTGCCGCAGTTCAGCGTGGAGACGCCTGAACTCGCTCAGATGCAGGCTGTGAAGTGGCTGGAGCGCTGGTGTGCCGGAGAACAGCCGCCGGAAAGCCCGCTGCCTTCGGTTGCTTTCGGTATCAGCTGTGCACAGGCCGAACTGGCAGGGCAGCTACCTGCCGAGGGCTGCTGGCAGAGTGCGCAGCTGTGCAGCGGTGACCCGGACGTGCTGTTCGAACGTTTACAGCGTCAGTCCGCGCCGCTGGCAAAAATGAAGGTTGGGCTGTACGAAGCGGTGCGGGACGGTATGCAGGTGAATCTGCTGCTGGAGGCACTGCCCGATCTGACCCTGCGCCTGGATGCGAACCGCAGCTGGACGCTGGAAAAAGCATTGCAGTTTGCTCGCTATATTTCTACCGAGCTGCGCGGGCGCATTGCCTTTATTGAAGAGCCGTGCCGAACGGTGGCGGAGAGCATGGCCTTTGCGCGGCAGACCGGGATTGCTATCGCGTGGGATGAAAGCCTGCGTGATGATGCCACGCTGCTCAGCGCACAGCAGGGCGTCAGGGCGGTTGTGATCAAGCCCACGCTGACCGGCAGCATTCAGAAAATACAGCAGCAGGTTGCAGCGGCACAGCGGCTGGGATTAACCCCGGTTATCAGCTCCGCGCTGGAGTCCAGCCTGGGCCTGACGCAGCTGGCGCGGCTGGCACAGCAACTCACGCCGGGCATCGTGTCCGGGCTGGATACCCTGTCGCTGATGCAAAAGCAGCTGCAGCGCCACTGGCCCGGCAGTACATTACCGCTTTCAGGGAAGGAGGAACTGCAATGTCTGTGGCAACAATAAATGACTGGCCCTGGCTGTACTGGCAGCAGCGCTATCCGCAGGCGACGGCCATCGACACCGGTGATGAGACGCTGAGCTGGCAACAATTGGCTGAGCGTATTAACGGCCATGCAAACGGCTTCCGTCGACAGGGAGTGATGCCGGAAATGGTCGTCGCACTGCGCAGCCGCAACGGGTTGCAGGCGGTGCTGGCCTGGCTGAGTCTGCTGGCCTGTGGTGCGAGGGTGCTGATGCTTAATCCGCAGCTGCCCGACGCACAGCTGAATCAGTTACTGCCCGGCCTGGGCGTGGCGTTTGCGCTCAGTATCGATGCACCCCCGGTTCCGCAGGTTCTTCCACTAAACCTGACAACGGCCACCGGGCGCGCCAACCATGCCTGGCAGCGGAATGCGTTAGCTACGCTGACCCTGACGTCGGGGACGACCGGGCTGGCGAAAGCGGCAGCACATACTTTTGACGCCCACCTGCACAGTGCGGCGGCGGTAGTCGGTCTGATGGATTTCACCCCGCGGGATCGCTGGCTGCTGTCGTTACCCCTGTTTCATGTTTCCGGCATGGGCATTATCTGGCGATGGCTGTCTGCCGGGGCAACGCTGGTCATCGATCGATCACAGGATTTGTCGGCGGCGCTGGCACGCAGTAGCTTTGCCTCGCTGGTGCCAACGCAGCTATGGCGTTTGCTGAATCAGTCCGCGCTTCCAACGAGTCTGCGTGCCGTACTGCTGGGAGGTGCGACGATCCCGTCCGAACTGACCACCCAGGCGGAAGCGGCAGGAATCCGCTGCTGGTGCGGCTATGGCCTGACCGAAACGGCCTCAACGGTATGCGCCGGGCGAGCGGACGGTTCCGGCAGCGCCGGTAAACCGCTCCCCGGGCAGGAGGTCAAACTGGTAGAAAACGAGGTCTGGCTACGTTCACCAACGCTGGCGCAGGGCTACTGGCGGGAGGGCGTGCTCCAGCCGCTGACCGACGAGGACGGCTGGCTGCACACCGGCGATCTCGGCCACTGGCGTCAGGGTGAACTGTGCATTGACGGTCGTCGCGATAACCTGTTTTTCAGCGGCGGTGAGGCGGTGCAGCCTGAGCTGATTGAGCGGGTGCTGTTGGGCCATCCGGCAGTGACGCAGGCGGTCGTGGTTCCGCAGGCGGATAGTGAATATGGTCACCGGCCGGTTGCGCTGGTGGCGGGGGAAATTGACTTCAAGAAGCTTGCCGACTGGGCGGCACCTCAGTTGACGAACTATCAGCATCCGGTCACCTGGCTTTCGCTACCTCAGCTTGCGGGAGAGGGCATTAAACCGTCGCGTCACCGCCTGCTGGCCTGGCTTAGCGATCGGAAATAGAAGGGAAAATCACATTGTTTTTATCCGGCGGGCTTCTTACAGTGTTAAGACCTGAGAAACCCGGAGATAAAAATGATAAGAGTGGAAATGCTCGCCACTGGTGACGAAGTGCTGCACGGTCAGATCGTTGATACCAATGCAGCATGGCTGGCGGGCGTGCTGTTTGAAAACGGTTTACCGATGACCAGCCGTCAGACGGTGGGAGACAGCCTCCCGGAGCTGGTCAATGTTCTGACCGAGCGCAGTAAAATCGCCGATGTCCTGATCGTTAACGGCGGCCTTGGCCCGACCAGCGACGATCTCAGCTCGCTGGCTGCGGCAACGGCAGCCGGTGTCGGGCTACAAATCCACCCGGAGTGGCTGGCTAAAATGGAAGCGTACTTTGCCAGCCGTGGCAAACCGATGGCACCCAGCAACCGTAAGCAGGCAGAGATCCCGGCTGGTGCAGAAATGCTGGATAACCCGGTGGGCACCGCCTGTGGTTTCGCTATTCAGCTGAATCGCTGCTGGATCTTCTTTACCCCAGGCGTGCCGTCAGAGTTTAAAACCATGGTTAACGGCGAGATCCTGCCGCGCCTCAAATCCCGCTTTCAGCTGCCCGAACCGCCACTATGTTTGCGAATGACCACTTTTGGCCGTGGCGAAAGCGATCTGGCTTCTGCCATTGAACCCCTGCCGCTGCCGGAAGGTGTGGTGGTGGGTTATCGCGCGTCGATGCCGATTATTGAACTAAAGCTCAACGGCCCGGCGGACAAGCTGGCCGAGATGGAGCTGTTCTGGCAGCAGGTGCGTGAAATCGCCGGTGATAGCGTGATCTTCGAAGGGCTGGAAGGGCTGCCGGAGCAGCTGGCGCGGCGTCTGGATGAGCGTGAACTCTCGCTGTGCGTCAGCGAACAGTTCACCGCCGGGCTGCTGCAGTGGCAGCTGGTTTCAGCCGGGGCAAAACTGAATGCGGGCAACGTTTTACCCAATCGCCCGGAGTCCCTTAAGCAGCTGGCCGAGCGCAGTCGCGTGCTGGCGCAGGAGAACGATGCGCAGGTGGTGCTAATCGTGGGCGGTGTCGAAGAGGATACGCTGGGATTTGCGCTGAATACACCGGATGGCGTCTTTGCACAACGGGTGAAGTTCAATGTCAGCCGCCACGGCCTGAAAGCGCGGCAGGATATGGTTGCCATGCTGGCGCTGAATATGCTGCGCCGCTGGCTGAATGGCCAGACGGTGACCACCGGTCACGGCTGGATCGATGTGGTGGAAACACTGTAAAAGCCGTTGAGGAAAACGGGCGGCCTGATACTGTGGCTGCCCGAAGCCGAAAGGCGGTATTTTCCGCAAGGAAACCGGAGAATTACAGTTCGATCTCAATATCGCCCTGAGCCTGGCAGCAGCAGGGAAGGATCTCGCCCTGCTGAATAAACGCCAGCGGTTTACTTGCGTAGCTGACTTGGCCTTTCAGCAGGCGGGTGCGGCACGAACCGCAGTAACCTTCCCGGCACTGATACTCAACGCAGACTTTGTTCGCCTCAAGTGCGGCGAGCAGGGAAGTATGATGTTCCCTGCACTCCAGCTGCGTGCCGGAAGCACGCAGGGTAATAATCGAACGGGGCATTTTACAGCTCGAAGTCGCTGAGATCGTCGGTATTCACTTCCGCATCAATCTGTCCAACCAGATAGGAGCTGACTTCTACTTCCTGCGGAGCAACCTGCACGTTGTCCGATACCAGCCAGGAGTTAATCCATGGGATTGGGTTTGAGCGGGTTTTAAACGGCAGGTCCAGACCCACGGCGTTCATACGAATATTGGTAATATATTCAATGTACTGCCACAGAATATCTTTATTCAGACCAATCATCGAGCCGCCGCTGAACAGGTATTCCGCCCACTCTTTTTCCTGCTCTGCTGCCAGTACGAACAGGTCGTAGCATTCCTGTCGGCACTCAGCAGCAATCTCTGCCATTTCCGGATCGTCTTCACCGCTGCGCAGCAGGTTCAGCATATGCTGGGTGCCGGTCAGATGCAGCGCTTCATCGCGAGCGATCAGCTTAATGATTTTGGCGTTACCTTCCATCAGCTCGCGCTCGGCGAAGGCAAACGAACAGGCGAAGCTGACGTAGAAGCGGATCGCTTCCAGCGCGTTAACGCTCATCAGGCAGATATACAGCTGCTTTTTCAACGCACGCAAATTGACGGTGATGGTTTTACCGGCAACTTCGTGGGTGCCTTCACCCAGCAGATGCCAGTAGCTGGTCATCTCGATCAGATCGTCGTAATAGGCGGAAATATCTTTCGCGCGGGAGAGGATCTGCTCGTTAGCCACGATGTCGTCAAAGACCACGGCCGGATCGTTAACGATATTGCGGATAATATGGGTGTAGGAACGCGAGTGGATCGTTTCTGAGAACGCCCAGGTCTCTACCCAGGTTTCCAGCTCAGGGATCGAGATCAGCGGCAGCAGCGCCACGTTCGGGCTGCGTCCCTGAATCGAGTCCAGCAGCGTCTGGTACTTCAGGTTACTGATGAAAATATGCTTTTCGTGATCCGGCAGCGCCTGATAGTCGATGCGATCGCGCGAAACGTCCACTTCTTCCGGACGCCAGAAGAAAGAGAGCTGCTTTTCAATCAGCTTTTCAAAGATATCGTACTTTTGCTGATCGTAGCGGGCAACATTGACCGACTGGCCAAAAAACATCGGCTCCAGCAGCTGGTCATTTTTGTTCTGCGAAAACGTGGTGTAAGCCATAAATAATAATCCGTCGTGGTAGCTGAGTCGTGCTACAGGAAATCAGGGAGGGGGCCAGCAGATGGCCCCCTGAAGATTAGATTTTGCAGGCGCCGCTTTCGCAGCCGTCATCCTGGATTGAAGGTGCCAGGTCATCCTGCGCATCTTCCGCACCATCACGGGTGTTCTGGTAGTACAGCGTTTTCACGCCGAACTTATAGGCGGTAAGCAGATCTTTCAGCAGCTGCTTCATCGGCACCTTACCGTTAGCGAAGCGCGTCGGGTCATAGTTGGTGTTGGATGAAATCGCCTGATCGATAAACTTCTGCATCAGACCCACCAGCTGCAGATAGCCGTCGTTGTTCGGCATTTCCCACAGCAGTTCATAGTTGTCTTTCAGACGCTCATACTCCGGTACGACCTGGCGCAGAATACCGTCTTTAGATGCTTTGATACTGATATGGCCGCGTGGTGGTTCAATACCGTTGGTAGCGTTAGAAATCTGCGAAGAGGTTTCAGACGGCATCAGGGCAGACAGCGTGGAGTTACGCAGGCCGTGAGTTTTGATCGACTCGCGCAGCGCTTCCCAGTCCAGATGCAGCGGTTCGTTGCTGATCGCATCCAGATCTTTCTTGTAGGTATCAATCGGCAGAATACCCTGAGCATAGGTGGTTTCGTTAAACCACGGGCAGGCACCCTGTTCGATAGCCAGATCGTTAGAAGCCTTGAGCAGCCAGTACTGAATGGCTTCAAAGGTTTTGTGCGTCAGGTTATTTGCGCTGCCGTCGGAGTAGCGCACGCCGTTTTTCGCCAGGTAGTAGGCGAAGTTGATCACGCCAATACCGAGGGTACGGCGACCCATTGCACCGCGTTTAGCCGCCGGAATTGGATAATCCTGATAATCCAGCAGGGCATCCAGTGCACGTACCGCCAGGGTTGCCAGCTCGCGCAGGTCGTCAAGGCTTTCAATCGCACCCAGGTTAAATGCGGAAAGCGTACACAGCGCAATTTCACCGTTTTCGTCGTTAACGTCCAGCAGCGGTTTGGTCGGCAGCGCGATTTCCAGGCACAGGTTGGACTGGCGGACAGGCGCGATAGCCGGATCGAACGGGCTGTGGGTGTTGCAGTGGTCAACGTTCTGAATATAGATACGGCCAGTAGACGCGCGTTCCTGCATCATCAGTGAGAACAGGTCGACCGCTTTGACGCGCTGCTTGCGGATGCTGTCGTCTTTCTCATATTTGGTGTACAGACGCTCGAACTCATCCTGATCGGCGAAGAAAGCATCGTACAGGCCCGGCACGTCGGACGGGCTGAAAAGGGTAATCTCTTCACCCTTCAGCAGGCGCTGATACATCAGCTTGTTAAGCTGCACGCCGTAGTCCATATGACGTACGCGGTTGCCTTCCACGCCGCGGTTGTTTTTCAACACCAGCAGGCTTTCCACTTCCAGGTGCCACATTGGATAGAACAGCGTTGCCGCACCGCCGCGCACGCCGCCCTGAGAGCAGGACTTCACTGCGGTCTGGAAGTGCTTATAGAACGGAATACAGCCGGTGTGGAAGGCTTCACCGCCGCGGATCGGGCTGCCCAGAGCGCGGATACGGCCCGCGTTGATGCCGATGCCTGCACGCTGAGAAACGTATTTCACGATTGCGCTGGAGGTGGCGTTAATCGAATCCAGGCTGTCGCCGCACTCAATCAGCACGCAGGAGCTGAACTGACGGGTTGGGGTACGCACGCCGGACATGATCGGTGTTGGCAGCGAGATCTTGAAGGTAGAGATCGCATCGTAGAAACGCTTAACGTAGTCCAGACGCGTTTCACGCGGATAGCCGGAGAACAGGCAGGCAGCAACCAGGATATAAAGGAACTGGGCGCTTTCATAGATTTCACCGCTTACACGGTTCTGCACCAGATACTTGCCTTCCAGCTGCTTAACCGCGGCGTAGGAGAAGTTCATATCACGCCAGTGGTCGATAAAGCCGTCCATCTGCTCGAACTCTTCGCGGCTGTAGTCTTCCAGCAGGTGGCGATCGTATTTGCCCATCTCTACCATACGCGTCACCTGGTCGATCAGCTTCGGCGGCTCAAACTGGCCGTAGGCTTTTTTACGCAGGTGGAAAATCGCCAGACGGGCGGCCATATACTGGTAATCAGGCGCATCGCGGGAAATCAGGTCGGCCGCAGACTTGATAATCGTTTCATGGATATCAGACGTGCGAATACCTTCGTAGAACTGGATATGCGAACGCAGTTCAACCTGGGAGACGGAGACATTTTGCAGCCCTTCGGCAGCCCAATCGAGCACACGGTGGATTTTATCTAGATCGATGCGTTCGGTACGGCCATCGCGCTTAGTGACAAGCAGACTCTGATTCATGTCGCGTTTTACCTGTTTTAAACAAATAATCCCCACGTTTATACACAGCTTGCTCGTTGTGAGTAACTCTGTGGATAAACACTACATATAGGGGGTGAGAGAAGACTGGATAACAATATGGTGAGTATTCTAGTAAGTTTCGTGTGGTTAACAAGGCTTGATTTTCACGAAAAATTGCTGTCCGTTGGCACCTTTTTTGGCTAAGTCCGCGTTTCTCAAGGCCCAGGGTCCATGTCAATGGAAAAAGATTTTTTTTAGAAATATGATCGAGCGCGGAAATATTGTTCAGCGTTGAAATTTCCAGATTTTTCTGGCTCTAAAGTTGTGGCGACAGTGCGGGATTTCAGGCAGCGGATTAAAGGTAAAACAGCCCCGGCCAATCGGCCGGGGTAGAAACTTTACTCCACGCGGTGCGTATGGACCATGTAATTAACATCCACACCCGGGGCCAGCTTGAAGTGATTGGTCAGCGGGTTGTAGTGCAGGCCAATCATATGGCGTTCGCGCAGTGTGGTTTCATCCACCCAGTTCAGCAGCTCGGCGGGGCGAATCAGCTTCTTGATATCATGCGTGCCGCGCGGCACCATGCGCAGAATGTATTCCGCGCCGACAATGGCCATCAGCCAGGCTTTGCTGTTACGGTTAATCGTTGAGAAGAACACTTCACCACCAGGCTTCACCAGCTTAGCGCAGGCGTGAACCACCGAGCGCGGATCGGGGACGTGTTCCAGCATCTCCATGCAGGTCACCACATCGTACTGTCCGGCAAACTGTTCGGCATGCTCTTCAACCAACTGCTGGATATAATCAATTTTTACGCCACTTTCCAGTGCGTGCAGGCGAGCAACCTGCAGCGGCTCGGCCCCCATATCCAGGCCGGTAACGTTCGCGCCTTCACGCGCCATGCTTTCCGCAAGAATGCCGCCGCCGCAGCCGACGTCGAGGATCTTTTTACCGAACAGGCCCCCGGCATGCTGCGCAATATAGCCCAGGCGCAGCGGGTTGATGCGGTGCAGCGGTTTGAACTCGCCTTCCAGATCCCACCAGCGCGAAGCAACGGCTTCAAATTTAGCAATTTCACCGCTATCAACGTTCTGCGCGGCCCCGTTTTGTTCTTTATTCATTGGGTTATTACTCCAGCCAAAGTTTGCTGCAGTATACATGTTTCGCCGTGCCTGTGGGCAACGCTGCGGGCCAGAGCGACCTGAGAATGCAATAAAGCGGCCAAACTGACGCTTTCCGTTCACCACCTGGGCGCAGTGTGATATACTTTCGCACCTTTGAATCCGGGAATAATCTAGAGGGATAGCGGCTCCATGAGCGACCTAGCCAGAGAAATCACACCGGTTAATATCGAGGAAGAGTTAAAGAACTCTTACCTTGATTATGCCATGTCGGTCATCGTTGGCCGCGCATTACCAGACGTTCGCGATGGCCTGAAGCCGGTTCACCGCCGCGTGCTTTACGCCATGAACGTTCTCGGTAACGACTGGAATAAACCGTATAAAAAATCCGCCCGTGTTGTCGGCGACGTTATCGGTAAATATCACCCGCATGGCGACACTGCCGTGTATGACACCATTGTGCGTATGGCACAGCCGTTCTCCCTGCGCTATATGCTGGTAGATGGTCAGGGTAACTTCGGTTCCGTCGACGGCGACTCCGCTGCAGCGATGCGTTATACCGAAGTGCGCATGTCTAAAATCGCCCACGAGCTGCTGGCGGATCTGGAAAAAGAGACCGTCGATTTTGTGCCAAACTATGATGGCACCGAGCAGATCCCGGAAGTGATGCCAACGCGGGTGCCTAACCTGCTGGTAAACGGTTCTTCCGGTATTGCCGTGGGGATGGCGACGAATATTCCGCCGCACAACCTGACTGAAGTCATCAATGCCTGCCTGGCGTTTATTGAAGATGAAAACATCAGCGTTGAAGGCCTGATGGAGCACATCCCGGGGCCGGACTTCCCGACGGCGGCAATCATCAATGGCCGTCGCGGCATTGAAGAGGCCTACCGCACCGGCCGCGGCAAGATCTACATCCGCGCACGCGCTGACGTAGAAGCCGATGCCAAAACCGGCCGTGAAACCATCATCGTGCACGAAATTCCGTATCAGGTGAACAAAGCGCGCCTGATCGAGAAAATTGCCGAGCTGGTGAAAGAAAAGCGTCTTGAAGGCATCAGCGCGCTGCGCGATGAGTCCGATAAAGACGGCATGCGCATCGTGATCGAAGTGAAACGCGATGCGGTCGGTGAAGTGGTTCTGAACAACCTCTACTCGCTGACCCAGCTGCAAACTTCCTTCGGCATTAACATGGTGGCACTGCATCAGGGCCAGCCAAAAATTATGCCGCTGAAGGATATTCTCGAAGCCTTCGTGCGTCACCGCCGTGAAGTGATTACCCGCCGCACCATCTTCGAGCTGCGCAAGGCTCGCGATCGTGCGCACATCCTTGAAGCGCTGGCCGTGGCGCTGGCCAACATCGACCCGATCATTGAACTGATCCGTCGTGCGCCAACGCCGGCTGAAGCGAAAGCAGGCCTGGTTGCTCGTTCATGGGAGCTGGGCAATGTGTCCGCCATGCTTGAACGCGCAGGCGACAACGCAGCGCGTCCGGAATGGCTGGAAGAGCAGTACGGTATTCGCGACGGTCAGTACTACCTCACCGAGCAGCAGGCTCAGGCGATTCTGGATCTGCGTCTGCAGAAACTGAC
This sequence comes from Erwinia sp. S43, assembly GCF_016624745.1. Taxonomy (NCBI): domain Bacteria; kingdom Pseudomonadati; phylum Pseudomonadota; class Gammaproteobacteria; order Enterobacterales; family Erwiniaceae; genus Erwinia; species Erwinia sp. S43. The sequence continues at coordinate 45,713 of NZ_JACVTX010000012.1, forward strand.
CGGCCTTGAGCATGAAAAACTGCTGGACGAGTACAAAGAGCTGCTGATGCAGATCGCTGAACTGCTGCGCATTCTGGAAAGTGCCGAGCGCCTGATGGAAGTGATCCGCGAAGAGCTGGAGCTGATCCGCGATCAGTTCGGCGATAAGCGCCGCACCGAAATTACCGCTAACAGCGCTGACATCAACATCGAAGACCTGATCACTCAGGAAGATGTTGTGGTCACCCTGTCGCATCAGGGTTACGTCAAGTATCAGCCGCTGAGCGACTACGAAGCCCAGCGCCGTGGTGGTAAAGGTAAATCAGCCGCGCGCATCAAAGAAGAAGACTTTATTGACCGCCTGCTGGTGGCCAACACGCACGATACCATTCTGTGCTTCTCCAGCCGTGGCCGTCTCTACTGGATGAAGGTTTACCAGCTGCCGGAAGCCAGCCGTGGCGCGCGTGGGCGTCCGATCGTCAACCTGCTGCCGCTTGAGGCCAATGAGCGTATCACCGCGATTCTGCCGGTGCGTGAATACGCCGAAGGCTGGAATATCTTTATGGCTACCGCCAGCGGTACTGTGAAGAAAACCGCCCTGACCGAATTCAGCCGTCCTCGCAGCGCCGGTATTATTGCCGTCAACCTGCGTGATGATGACGAACTGATCGGTGTATCGCTGACCAACGGTAGCGATGAAGCGATGCTGTTCTCCGCAGCGGGTAAAGTGGTGCGCTTCGCGGAAAGCGCCGTGCGTGCCATGGGTCGTACCGCTTCCGGCGTGCGCGGCATCAAGCTTGCCGAAGGCGATCGCGTGGTGTCTCTGATCGTTCCTCGCGATGATGGTGCGATTCTGACGGTGACCCAGAACGGTTACGGTAAGCGTACAGCGAACACCGAATATCCAACCAAGTCGCGCGCAACGCAGGGTGTTATTTCGATCAAAGTGACCGAACGTAACGGACCGGTGATCGGTGCAGTGCAGGTTGTCGACAGCGATCAGATCATGATGATTACCGATGCCGGTACGCTGGTGCGTACGCGTGTTTCGGAAGTCAGCGTGGTTGGCCGTAACACTCAGGGCGTTATTCTGATCCGTACTGCGGAAGAAGAAAACGTGGTGGGGCTGCAGCGTGTAGCCGAGCCGGTTGCGGAAGAAGAGCTGGATGCCATCGACGGCAGCGTTGCGGAAGGGGATGATGAGATCGCCCCGGAAGTGGATACTGACGATGATGCGACTGAGGCAGATGACGAGTAATCGTTGATGCTGTAGTTATCCGAGAAGCCGGTTCAGATGAACCGGCTTTTTTATTGCCAAAAATTTAAGACTGGAAGACATTACGCAGAAATACCCCCTCTGCATTTAGCCGTTAAGGCTGTGTTGCGTTAGTTTCAATCCCCGCCTGCTGCATAAATTCCGTGACTGCGGTTATCGTCTGCTGGTGAATCCGTTCCCGCTCTGCGGCGGGAGTATCGCAGATAAACGCTTCTCCCTCTTCGGCCAGAATCTTCTCCGCCGTCGGCTGGCAGACCGGCAGGAAATCAAAGTGCCCGGCCTGTGGCATGATCTGGCGTGGCGTGTGTATTTCCTCTGTCCCCAGCGTCATTTTTCCCGTTGGCCGACTGTAATAGCCTGCGGCAAGGGTCAGTACCGGAATGGAAATGGCCTTCAGGCTTTCTGGGGTTAAGACATAGCTCATCCCCGGATCGAGCGCGATAGCGAAGGTGATTCGCGGATCGCGATAGCTGGCCGCGAGGCGGGCATCCTCAGTTTTCTCCAGCTGTATTCCGTTTTGCTTGTAAAAACGACAGTCCGGCATCTGCGGCATATCCTCGCAGTAATGCGTTAAGCGCTGGCGGTTAATCAATCCGCCCGCCAGTGCCAACACGCTGTAACCGCCTTTGGAGTGGCCTATCGCGCCGATTTTGCTTACATCAATGCTGTTCTTCCAGACGCCAGTTGCAAGGTAGTGGTCAAGCATCAACGACAAATCGCGGGTTTGCAGCGTCAAATCCGTTTCAGGCCGCGAATCCCCGGTGGTGCTTCCGGGGTGACTGGCCGCCACGACGATAGAGCCGCGTTCTGCCAGCGCCGTAGCAAGCCAGGCAAGGCTGGCATTATTTCCCCCGCTGCCGTGACTTAATAAAACCAGCGGGAAATGGCCGCTGGCTATCGGGGCATCGGGGATCGCTTTATAGCCGGTAAAAACCCTATTGCTGCCCAGCAGCTGTGGCTCGCTGTTGCTAGTGGTGGGATAAAATATTCGTACTTTCAGATCCCGCCCCGGGGAGACGTTTTCCAGCGTTTCCAGCCGGTTTCCCACGCTGTAGCTCCAGCCGCTAACGGGAATAAGTAAAAGTACCAGGTAAATAAACAGGCGCATTAATTTCTCTCCTTGTGTATAAAGGTCTGATTATCAGCTTGTTAGCGGCGCCTGGCGTCCTCGATCGCGATAGAGTCCTATGTTGATACCGATTAATTTTTTGCTGAGTCTGATTTGTCTGTTGTTGTTGGTTAAACGCTGGCAGGCCGGATGGGTGTGGCGTGGATTGTTGCTGCTGTGTCTGATCCACAGTCTGAACGCCGGAATCAGTACGCTCCTGGATAGTGCTATCTGGCATAAGCTTCAACCGGTTACCGGTGCCATGCTGCCGCTTGCCTGCCTGCTGGCGCTCCGGGAGCAGCAGGGTAAACCGCTGAGATACGGGCTGAGCCTGCTGCCGGTACTGCTGATGGCAGCCGCCGTCACCGGTTTCCCGCAGGCGATTGATGTACTGATGCCGGTTATCTGGTTCGCCTGTGCTGGTTTGATGTTAACTTCCCTCAAAGCGGGCAGCGACGTGCTGCCAACGGTGGCGCTGGAGCGCAGTGTTCCCACTGTTAAAACCTGGCGTTGGCTGGCGATCGTGCTTATCGCGGTGGCGCTGTTGGATGTGGCCGTTTCACTATTGGTTAACTTTGCCAGTGGGGCAGGGGTCCAGCTGTTGCTGTTCTGCGGTAATCTGCTGGTTTGTGCTGTTTTATCGTTGTCGCTGGTGCTGGCCCCGGCCAACCCCGTTCAGCCAGAACCCGGTTTGCCGAGGCAGCCCGATGCCGGTGACCATGATATTTTTATCGGCATTGAGCGGCTGATGCAGGAAGGTCTTTACCGGCGGACAGATTTGAATCTGGCACTGCTGGCGCGTAAAGCCGGCATCCCGGCACGGCGCGTTTCGGCGGCGATCAATGCGCTACGCCAGCAAAGCGTGTCGCAATATGTCAACGGTTGGCGGATTAGGGAGGCCTGCGAGCGCCTGCGCCGGGAAGACGGAACCGTGATTGAGATTATGGAAGAGGTCGGGTTTCTGACAAAATCCAACTTTAATCGTGAGTTTCGCCGCGTTTGTGGCACAACGCCATCGGAGTGGCGTAAATCCGCCTCGGAACAGACTGAATTAACGCGCTGAGCCTGCGGTGCAAACTGGCTTTTTTAGCAGGCTGGCGCTACTGTATCGGCACGTTTGCTATCATCAGCCTGTTTTGGACGTCAGTGGGTTCCATTTGAAATATCTCGTCTCTTTCCGCACCACGTTACGCATTTCCCGCTATCTGTTCCGCGCGCTGGCGTTGATGCTGTGGACGCTCGGCGCGCTGCTGACCGCGTTTTACATTATCAACGTATTGCATGAAAGAGAATCGCAGGTCCGTCAGGAGTTTAATACCAGCTACGATCAAACGCAGTGGTATGTCCGGCACTCCGCAGATGTGACCCGCGAGCTGAAGTTTATTGCTGAGAACCGGCTAAATGCCGCCAATAACGGGCTTGATGTGCTAAGCGGTGTGTTTCCCGGTAAAACCGCCACGCCACAATTTTATCCGCTGTATGCCGACTCGGACTGCAGTGCGATGAGTAACACATGGCGCAGTTCGCTTGAATCCCTCAGCTACTTCCTGCACTACTGGAAGGATAATTTTGCGACGGCCTACGATCTGAACCGGGTGTTCTTCGTGGGGGGCGAAAGCCAGTGTCTGGCGGACTTTGGCGTCGGTAACGCCTCGGTAGACCGTGAAAGAGCATTAAAGCTGCTGAATGAACGTATTCTTAAGTACCGCAATGGTAATGAAGATGAACGTAAAAGCAGCATCTTCTGGGTAGCTCCGACAGCTCAGCCCGGCGTGGGTTATTACTATATGATTACCCCGGTTTACATCGCGAACAAAGTTGCTGCGCTGCTTGGCATTGAGCAGTCTATTCGCATGGAAGATTTTATCACACCGGGAAGCCTGCCGGTGACGGTCACTCTGGTTGATGAAGATAATCAACGGATGCTCTCTTCCGCTCGTGGCGGCCCGTCGTTTTCATCCGACGATTTACCGGACGAGGATGCCTGGTTCGGCTATGTTCAGGGCTATAAGCAGCTGATCATGAAAAAAAGCCTGCCGCCTTCGTCGCTGAGCGTCGTGTACTCCGTTCCCACCGATGTGATGGTGGAACAGCTTAAAATCCTGATCGTGAATGCCGTGCTGCTGAATCTGATTAGCGCACTGCTGCTGTTTACTCTGGCCTGGCTGCTGGAGCGGCGGATGTTTTTACCGGCGGAAGATAACGCCCATCGGCTGGAAGAACACGAGCAGTTTAACCGTAAAATTGTGGCTTCCGCCCCGGTAGGGATCTGTATCCTGCGGACCAGCGACGGCACCAACATCCTCAGTAACGAGCTGGCGCATAATTATCTCACTATCCTGACGCAGGAAGATCGCCAGCGGCTGACTGAAATTATCTGCGGCCAGCAGGCCAATCTGGTGGATGTACTGACCGGCAGCAATACCAACCTGCAAATTAGCTTCGTTCACTCTCGCTACCGTAACGAGAACGTCGCCATCTGCGTGCTGGTGGATGTCAGCGCCCGCGTGAAAATGGAAGAGTCGCTGCAGGAGATGGCGCAGGCGGCGGAGCAGGCCAGCCAGTCCAAGTCAATGTTCCTGGCCACCGTGAGCCACGAACTGCGAACGCCGCTTTATGGCATTATCGGCAACCTCGATCTGCTGCAAACCAAAAGTCTGCCGCAGGGGGTGGAGTCGCTGGTTACCGCGATGAACAACTCTTCCAGCCTGTTGCTGAAGATCATCAGTGATATCCTGGACTTCTCCAAAATTGAATCGGAACAGTTGAAAATTGAACCGCGTGAGTTTTCCCCACGCGAAGTGGTCACCCATATCACCTCTAACTATCTGGCGATGGTGATTAAGAAGCGCCTGACGCTGTGGTGTTTTATCGACAATGACGTTCCGGTAACGCTGAACGGCGATCCGATGCGCCTGCAACAGGTGCTTTCAAACCTGCTAAACAATGCCATTAAGTTCACTCATACCGGCGGCATCATCCTGCATGTATACGTGCGCGATGGCTATCTGGCATTCCGCGTGCGTGATACCGGCGTGGGAATACCGGGTAAAGAAGTCATCAAGCTGTTCGATCCGTTCTTCCAGGTCGGCAGCGGCGTGCAGCGTAATTTCCAGGGAACCGGGCTCGGGCTGGCGATCTGTGAAAAACTAATCAATATGATGGATGGCGATATTGAGGTGGATTCCGAACCGGGTATGGGAAGCCAGTTTACTATTCGTATCCCTCTTTATAACAGCAACGTTGCTGCGCCGGTCCTGCATGACGGACTGCAGGATAAACACTGCTGGCTGGCGATACGTAACGACACGCTGGCGGATTTCCTCTGCCGCTCGCTGCCGCAGCAGGGTATTCAGGTGCATCGCTATGAAGGTGAATACGCAGCGGATGATGTCGTTATCACCGACCATGATTTCCAGCCGGACAGCGACGTTCGCGCAGTGATCCGCTTTGATGCCAGTCACAACGGAGCACCGCAGGAGCTGATTGCCGGTCGATGGATCTACAGCACCATCGCGCCTCACGAGCTGGTGTCCCTGCTGGGGCGCATTTACCGTGTTGAGGTGGAGCTCCCCGCTGAACTGCCGCAGGCGGTTGCAGCCGATCAGCAGGCGGTGAGCAATGACGATATTCTGATTCTGGTGGTGGACGATCACCCCATTAACCGCATGTTGCTGTCGGATCAGCTGGGATCGCTGGGGTATCGGGTGAAAACCGCGCAGGATGGCGTCGACGCGCTAAACGTTATCAGCCGCAGCGAAATCGACATCGTGCTGACCGACGTTAATATGCCGAATATGGATGGCTATCGCCTGACTCAGCGTTTACGCCAGCTGGGTCAAACCTTCCCGGTGGTCGGCGTTACCGCCAATGCACTGGCAGAAGAGAAACAGCGCTGTATGGAAGCGGGAATGGATAACTGCCTGTCGAAGCCGGTGACGATGGATGTTTTACAGCAGGCGCTGGCTTTTTATGCCGAGCGGGTGAGAAAGGGCAGGGCGGGGTAAAGTACGTGGGGCGACCTGAATCTGTCGCCCCATCGAGGATTTACTCTTTATCAACCGAGGACATGCTGACGGATGACAGGTAGTTCAGCAGGGCAATGTCGTTTTCCACGCCCAGTTTCATCATCGCTGACTTCTTCTGGCTACTGATGGTTTTGATACTGCGATTCAGTTTCTTGGCGATTTCAGTGACCAGGAAGCCTTCTGCGAACAGGCGCAGTACTTCGCTCTCTTTTGGCGACAGGCGTTTATCACCGTAACCGCCAGCGCTGATTTTCTCCAGCAGCTTTGCCACGCTCTCTGGCGTATATTTTTTGCCTTTCTGCAGTGCGGCAAGGGCTTTAGGCAGATCGGTTGGCGCGCCCTGTTTCAGCACAATTCCTTCGATGTCCAGATCCAGCACGGCGCTCAGTATTGCCGGGTTATTGTTCATGGTCAGAACGATAATCGACAGGTCAGGATAGTGGCGTTTGATGTATTTGATCAGCGTAATACCGTCGCCGTATTTATCTCCTGGCATAGACAGGTCGGTGATCAGTACGTTGGCCTCAAGCTTAGACAGGCTGTTGATCAAACTTGTGGAGTCTTCAAATTCCCCTACAACGTTGACCCATTCAATTTGTTCGAGGGATTTACGAATACCAAACAGGACAATGGGATGGTCGTCGGCAATGATTACATTCAGGTTATTCATTTTATGGGTTACCTTGCAGCAGCAGCTCGTTGACGTAATGGTCAATTTCACTGGTGGTATTTTTAATGTTTGAATCGCTACATTCGCGGATGTGCTGCTCTAACGTTTCGCAGAGCTGCTTGCCGGGGAGCAGGTTGAGCATGGCAAACACACCTTTAAGCCGGTGTGCTGTCTGAGCAAGCGCACTGTATTCCCTGTTTGCTGCCTCATTATACAACCTCCTGACATCATCCGGAACTGTGTCCACAAATAGCTGGAAATAACCGCTGGCAAATAGCTGTGCCAAATCCTGCGGTTCCGTGCTTTCTTCAACCGACTCTTCCTGTGCCAGCTGTTGTTCGATCAGCTGCAACAGTGCATCCTGCATTGCGCTACTGATATTGAAATTAACCCGATACTGGCCGTGAGCCAGCAGAGTAAAGCCGGGCTCGTCGTCTGCAAGCAGCAATGACCACGGCGTCAGTCGTGACGGATCGTCAGTAACCAGCACATCATGCTGCTGGCCGGAGAAGCGCTCATCTGGCGTAATGCAGTTGGCACCCCAGTCTTCAAGTTGATGCACCACAATTTTACGCACGTCATCAACAGTGATATCTATCAGGGCATTCACACCTTCGAGCAGTTTCTCTTCCTGTTCCTGCTGCGGCTCGGATGGCAGCGGCAGTTGAATGCTGTATCGGGAGCCAATTTCCGCCGTCGCATGAATATCGAGCTGGCCGCCAAGCTGTTTGCAAAGCTGTTTACAAAGGAAGAAGGCCATACCGGATGCCTGACCAAAGCGATCTTTATGCGTTTCACCGAGGAACGGGAAATCGGTGTTGGCCATTTCGTCAGCCGACAGGCCGGAACCGGTATCCACAATATCAATCACCAGCCGTTCCCGATTATCCGTGGCGGTATTGACCGTCAAACTGACTCGCCCCCACATCGTGGTGGTAATAGCATAGTACATCAGCGTGGAGAGGATTTTTGCCATGGCGCGACGGTCGCCCAACCGCAGTTCATCGCTGCTCAGATGATTAGCGATCATCAGCGTTAAGCCTTTACGCCGCATCATCGGCAGAACGTCCTGGGCCAGTTCATCCAGAAGCGTTTGTACATTAAACAGGCCCACTTCCGGCGCCCAGTCCAGCGTTTCAAGCTGATTCAGCAGTACGATATCGTCGATCAGACGCTCCAGAGACTGTGCCGATTCCAGGGAGTGATTAAGCGATTCCACATCGTAATCGCTGCCCAGGGTCAGCAGGCGCTGAATCACATCGCTGAGCGGTCGCTGGAGGGCATGACCCAGATTTTGTAACAGCTGCTGCCGCGACTGATGATTTTTATCCAGAACCTGTTGCGCCTTCTGCAGTTTTTTATTAACCAGCAGTTCACGGTCCTGATCGCGCATCATAAACAGCTGCGTATGCGGAGAGATTGCGCTGCGTGCGTGGCGAATTTCATAGACTTCATTGTTGACCGTCGCCTGCAAAACGCCCTGATGCTGATCGGACATATTGATAATTTTTTGCAGGTTTAGATGCGGCAACAGGTGTTCCGCAATCTTGTTACAGAGCAGCGTTCGGTTGTTCGCAAAATCGTAAACCAACAGTCCTACCGGCAGCGTGGCGACAATTTCCTCGTTAAGCTGACGCAGTGATTCCAGTTCGGCACTTTGATTTTCACTCGGCCGCAGCGACTGCTGGCGGAGCAGGAACAAGCCGGCGAGCGACAGCAGCAGCAGGCTGAGATTCGCCAGCAGCGGCCAGAGTAAATTGTGCAGCGTATCCAGCGCCAGTTCGGTCACCGGTACGCGGTACACCAGCTGCAAAGGGGTTCCGGAGAGCGATGTCGCAATTTCAATATTGGGATTCACCCAGTTAATGCGCGCTTTACTGCTGTTATCCTCACTGTCGCTACCTTCAGCCACCGGCGCAGTATCCTGCCGCAGCTGGAAGTTTTCCAGCGGCATGGCTTCAGGAATGATGTCGTTCACCGGTAGATCGAAGGCCACTACCGTTGCCAGATGACCGGGCTGATTGAAGGTGGTGCGCATAGTAAAGTAGTGGTCGTTTTGCCAGCTTAACCGCCGTAGCGGAGAGAAACTTTCGCGCTCATCCAGTGCATTCGCCTGCTGGAGCATTTCCGCCCGGCGCGCCTCAACGATATTGCTGATGGCGTTATCTTTGTAGCGCGTTGCCATATCCTTCAGTGGCAGAGTTGAAACCAGAATCAGGCTGTTGTCCTGACCATTCAGGAAATACATTGACCAGGTACTGTTTTCAGCACCCCAGAGGGTATCCAGATAGTTGGACATGCGTTGCGACATATCCAGCGTGCTGCTGTCGTGCGAGCCGAAAATCAGCGCCTCCGTTTTGCGCCGGTTCTTTTCCAGCGCGTAGACATCGGGACGCAGTCGGGTTTCCTGTAGGCTTTCGGAAGGCGTTGTACCCGCTGCGGTCGCCGCCAGATTTTCATAAATCTGCCAGGTAGCAAAACGATAAGTATCAATGCGTTTCTGCATGGCGTGAGTAATATCATTCATCACGTAGTGCCTGGCCGTAAGCCAGGCACTCACCGCATTCTGAATCATAAAGCCGGATGCCAGCAGCAATAGCAGAATAAACAGCACGAAAAATCGCGTGACGTTAGCGGATGTCAGCGGGAATTTATAGGTCGTCATACGTTGGCACCGCTCATCGGGTGATCAATCTCGCGCTGGCAGCAACGACTAACAGCAGTGCAGCAACGGCGCTGAAGGCGACCGAAAGACTTGACCACTGAGCAATAAAACCGATCAGTGCCGGGCCGGCAAGAATGCCTGCATAGCCAATCGTTGTCATCGCGGAGATAGCCAGGTTCACCGGCATGGTTTTTTGGTTTCCGGCGGCGCTGAACATAATCGGCACGGTGTTCGATGCACCAAAACCGACCAGTAAAAAGCCCACGAGCGTCATCGTTGAGTCGTTGATGGTTACCGCCAGCACCAGCCCTGCTGCGGCGCAAAGCGAACCAAAGAACAGTGTTGCCGTGCGGCCCGCTTTTAACACAACCCAGTCGCCGCATAATCTGCCGATGGTCATGGCGACGGAAAACACCGCATAGCCCATCCCGGCCTGCGCGGCGGGCACATCGCGGCTATGAGTCAGAAACAGTGCGCCCCAGTCGAGAATGGCACCTTCGGCAAGAAACAGAATAAAGCACAATACACCAAGGAACAGCACCCAACCGCGCGGCAGAACAAACATGGGGGTATCGGGCTGATGCAGGCGTTCGTTCAGGATATGGCGCTGGCAATAAAGATACAGTGCGATCAGCAGCAGATTAATCACCAGTACCGCATGCACCGGGGTCATGCCCAGAGCCAAAATCAGGCTCATCAGTCCGGCTCCGACGATACCGCCCATACTGAAGAAACCGTGAAAGCCGGACATCATCGCTTTGCCCGAACTTTTTTCGACTTCTACCGCCTGGATATTCATGGCGACGTCAATTAATCCAATCGATGCACCGAAGGCCATCAGCGCCAGCGCCAGAGAAAAAGGGGAAGAGAACAGGGCCAGAAGGGGCAGCAACACCAGTAAAAAAGCACTGCCGCAGGTAATAATACGCTTACAGCCATAACGTCCCACCAGAACGCCGGTTACCGGCATGGCAATCAGCGATCCCAGCCCGAGAAACAGCAGCAGCGTACCGAAGGAAGCATCGCTTAGCGCAGCACGATCTTTAGCATAAGGGACCAGCGGTGCCCAGGCTGCCATACCAATCCCGGCGATTAAAAAAACGACGCGAGTGGCTCGTTGATTTAACCGCGCTACATTCGCTGAGATCTGCGTTTCCAGTGTTGTCATTTTATCCATTCAGCCCGTGCAAAGTTAACCCCGTTTTTTACCACAATTGCCATGAGTAAAGAAGCGCAACGCTGCATGGGGGGCGCTGTTCAAGCGGATAGCCGGGCTATCTGATCATTCAGCCAATCTTAATAACCTGAAAGGTCACACCTGTGAATCGGAATCGTCGGGTAGCGGCGATTTTCCAGAGGAGTCCTGGGCCGTGGTTTAAATCGGTAATGCGCCAATCTGCGCTATCTGGCGCTTTTCAGAAGCAGAACTGTAGCGGCTATTTGTTTCCTTCAGACGGAGTGACGGGGAGAGAACGTTTACTTTACGGGGGAAATTAACTTTACGGAGGTTCGCGCAGGAATTAAAAGCAAAAAAAACCGGACAACAAGGCCCGGCGGAAATATTTGGGGTGACACAAATCATTCGGGGTGAATGAAGGTAATAATGAAATTAAATGATGATAGCGTAATTATTATAGCTTTTGCTGGATGGCGATATTTATCATTCAGTGCGCAAAATAACTGTTTTAAATTATTGTTTTCAATAGATTTAATTATTTTTTGATTATTGATGCTATATTATTTATCAATAAATGCCGTTTAAAAGTTCCCTTGAATTTACTTTTTGAAATATATGTAATATGTTCTGAAACATATTATTGTGTTTGGTATCATTTTCCTCATGGATTATTGCCTGTGGTTCCTTAATATGACCTTCAACGCTGAATTAATACATTCAGTACGCAGTGGCAAATAAGATAAATAAAATGAGAGGGTAATTACATGAAACTTCGCGTTCTTTCGCTGATGATTCCAGCTCTGCTGGTAGCTGGTACTGCTGGCGCAGCTGAAATCTACAATAAAGACGGCAACAAACTGGATCTGTTCGGTAAAGTTGACGGTCTGCACTACTTCTCCGATGACAATGGTACCGACGGTGACCAGTCTTACCTCCGCTTTGGCTTCAAGGGCGAAACTCAGGTGACCGATCAACTGACCGGTTATGGTGAGTGGGAATATCAGGTTGCGCTGAACAACACCGAGTCTCAGGGGACTGCTGACAACTACACGCGTGTCGGTTTCGCGGGTCTGAAATTTGGCGATGCGGGGTCTCTGGACTACGGTCGTAACTACGGTGTTATGTACGACATTGGCGCATGGACCGACGTTCTGCCTGAGTTCGGTGGCGATACCTACGGTGCGGATAACTTCCTCTTCCAGCGTTCAAGCGGCCTTGCGACCTATCGTAACAATGACTTCTTTGGTCTGGTTGACGGCCTGAACTTTGCTATCCAGTATCAGGGTAAAAACGGCAGCCCGGAAGAAAGCAACAACGGTCGTGACGTGCTCGGCCAGAACGGTGATGGCTGGGGTCTGTCAACCACCTATGACATCGGTGAAGGCTTTGGTATCGGTGCCGCTATGTTCTCTTCTGACCGTACTGACGAGCAGAACAACAGCGCAGCGCTGGGTCACGGCGACCACGCGACCGCATACTCAGGCGGTCTGAAATATGACGCTAACAACATTTACCTGGCCGCCATGTATACTCGCGCGTATAACGCGACCCGTTTTGGCAGCATTGACTCCAGCGCTTACGGTTACGCAAACCAGGCAGATAACTGGGAACTGGTTGCACAGTACCAGTTTGATTTCGGCCTGCGCCCATCTCTGGCATTTGTTAGCTCACGTGGCAAACAGATCGAAGGTTACGGTTCTCAGAACCTGAAACGCTACATTGATGTGGGTACCACCTACTACTTCAATAAAAACATGTCCACCTACGTTGATTACCAGATCAATCTGCTGGACGACAGCGCCTTCACCAACGCAGCCGGTATCAATACCGACGATGTAGTGGCAGTTGGTCTGGTTTACCAGTTCTAAGTCTTGCTACTACAGATGGGCTGAAGGATATCCCCTGATGCCTGTAAGTTGAAAGTAACGGAGCCGCTATCTTTTCAAGATGGCGGCTTTTTTATCATCGGTAGCCGCATAACCCTCTCTTAACGTCATCCTTTCCGCAATAAAGTGCACTTGTGCTTTTGTTATCAGCAGCTAATCGTTTGTGGCTGTGGCTGTGGCTGTGGCTGTGGCTGTGGCTTGAGCAAGCCAGGCCCGACCTCTGCGGCGGCCGGGCGGTCCTCGCGTCATGCTGCGCATGATGCCTTCGGTTCCGGCTTCTGGTCTTGCGGACCGACCCGGAGTGGGCGTCCTGCCCACGCCGCGCCTGAGACCCGCGTCCATGCGGGTCTCTCCGGCCCAGAATCCTGCACCTCAGCGCTGCGGATTGCCCGGTCGCCGCAGAGGTCGGGCCTTCTGAACGTTTTGCATCGCTTTCATCATTCAGAGAAGAGATCCGGATTCATTTTTCAGGCAACGCAGAAGCCAGAAAGCAGGCGAGTTGTGCCTCCGGGCAGACAACTCGCAGCACTGAACGCGAAGAGGAATACTGGATTCATTTTTCAGGCAACGCAGAAGTCAGAAAGCAGGCGAGTTATGTCTCCGGGCGTACATTTCACAGTGCTGAACGCAGAGCGGAATTCTGGATTCACTTTCAGGCAACGCAGAAGCCAGAAAGCAGGCGAGTTGTGCATCCGGGCGGACATTTCACAGCGCTGAACGCAGAGAGGAATCCTGGATTCATTTTCAGGCGACGCGGAAGCCAGAAAGCAGGCGAGTTATGCCTCCGGGCGGACAATCCACAGCGCTGAACGCAGAGAGGAAGCCAGGATTCGCCTGCATGGACGCAGGCGAAAGGCACAGCCGCGCAGGACGCGCGTCTGTGCTGGTCCGTCCGGCTGACAAGCGAAGTGAAGGTACCGCAAAGCGGCGCGAGGACCATCCGCCCGGAGGCATAACCCGCCAGCGCCAGCCTCTGACCTTACAAACAACCTGGGGTACAATCCACCTGTGTGGCATTCCCTCGTTAACTCACCCTATTTCTAAACCGCCCCTGAATCACCACACCGGCTTCCCTTGTCATTCCCGCCTGTGGCAAAGATAATCATCGCCACAAATTTTATACAGTATTTAAAAATGGCGCAGCCCTCGTAGCTCAGGCTTACGTCGTAACGGCAGCAAAAAGGTTAGAAAGAAAATGAAAGCGAACTGGCGACACTTTATCAGCCTGGCGGCCGCATTTTTGCTGGTGGCCTGCGACAACCCGCAAACCACCGCGCAGCAGGATGCCATGGTGCTGGAAGGGAAAACGATGGGAACCTACTGGCGCGTCAGCCTGGCGGGCGTGGATAACTCGCGCCGTGAAGCGTTGCAAAACGCCATCCAACAGCAGCTGAATAACGATGACCATGAGCTTTCAACCTGGAAAAATGATTCCGTCCTTTCCCGATTCAACCAGTACCGCGGCAGCGACCCGCAGCCGGTCAGCGACAATATGGCCGATATCGTCACCCTGGCGCTGCGAATTGGTCATCAAACCGGCGGTGCGATGGATATCACTATTGGACCCCTGGTTAATCTGTGGGGCTTCGGCCCGGACAAACAGCCCGTCAGCACCCCGAACATTCAGCAGATCGATGCCGCCCGCGCGCTGACCGGATTGCAGCACCTGCAGGTGATCAACCGTGCCGGGCAGGCATATCTGCAAAAAGATCTTCCGGGACTGTACGTGGACCTCTCAACCGTGGGTGAAGGTTTCGCCACCGACCACCTGGCGCGGCTGATGGAAAAAGAGGGCATCAACAACTATCTGGTTTCGGTAGGCGGGGCGGTGCTGACGCGTGGGCAAAATGCGCAGGGCAAAGCCTGGCAGGTGGCGATTCAGAAACCGACCGATCGTGAAAATGCGGTACAGGCCATCGTCGATCTGCAGGGACACGGCATCAGCACCTCCGGCAGCTATCGCAACTACTATGAACTGGACGGCAAGCGTATTTCTCACGTGATCGATCCGGTCACCGGCCAGCCGATCCAGCATCGACTGGTGTCCGCCACGGTGATTGCTACCACGGCGCTGGAGGCCGACGGCTGGGATACCGGGCTGATGGTACTGGGCGAGGAGAAAGCCAAAGCGCTGGCGCTGCGTGATAAGCTGGCGGTCTATCTGATCTATAAACAGGGCGACGGCTTTGTCAGCTGGATGTCGCCGCAGTTTAAGGCCTTTATACAGTCTGATACCGGCAGTGATAAACCCTGAGGAGTCGTTATGCTCGATCTGTTTGCCGAAGAGGAACCCTGGAGCGAACCGCTGGCTGACGGCGCGGTGATCCTGCGCCGACGAGCACTGAGCGATGCCGATGCACTACTTGAACAGGTGGCGCAGATTGCGGCACAGAACCCCTTTCACCATCGCATCACGCCCGGCGGCCACCGCATGTCGGTGGCGATGACCAACTGCGGAGATCTGGGCTGGAGCACCGACTCGCGCGGCTATCAGTACAGCGAGCAGGATAACGCCGGGGGAACCCGCTGGCCGCCTATGCCGACGCTGTTTCGCCAGCTTGCCGTCAGCTGTGCCGCCGAAGCCGGTTTCGCTAACTTTAATCCCGATGCCTGCCTGCTTAACCGCTATGAGCCTGGAGCAAAGCTGACCCTGCATCAGGATAAGGACGAGCGCGACCTGCGCCAGCCGATCGTCTCGGTTTCGCTCGGGCTGCCTGCGGTCTTCCAGTTTGGCGGTTTTGAGCGGAGTGACGGCATCACGCGGGTGCTGCTGGAGCACGGTGATGTGGTGGTATGGGGCGGGCCTTCACGGCTGCGCTACCACGGGATTCTGCCGCTGAAACCCGGTATTCACCCTCAGGCCGGTGCGTTCCGTTTTAATCTGACCTTCCGCCGCGCGCACTAACCCCGGCTTAACACGCAGCCAATGCGGTGATAATGAGAATTAGTATTGATATAGCCCACTATCTCATTAAACTGCTAGCTGCTTTTTTACCTGCCGGGATGTTTTCATGGAGTTGCTCCACGTTGTTTATAAGCAGTATCGCTGGCCGTTTATCGGCGTGATCCTGCTTAGCCTGCTCAGCGCCGCGCTGGGTATTGGTCTTATCGCCTTTATCAACCGCGAACTGATCGTTACTCTCAACTCTTCACTGATGGTGCTGCCACAGTTCCTTGGCCTGCTGCTGTTGCTGATGGCAGTAACGCTGGGGTCCCAGCTGGCGCTGACCCTGTTGGGTCACCACTTTGTCTATCGCCTGCGCGGTGAATTTATCCGCCGGATTCTGGATACTCGCGTCGAGCGCATCGAGCAGATTGGTAACGCCCAACTGCTGGCGGCGCTGACCAGCGACGTGCGCAATATCACTATCGCCTTCGTGCGCCTGCCGGAACTGATCCAGGGGATTATTTTAACCGTGGGATCGGCGGCCTATCTGGGCTGGCTGTCACCGAAAATGCTGGTGGTCACCGCCATCTGGGTTGCCATCACGATTTTCGGCGGCTGGCTGCTGGTATCACGCGTTTACCGCCATCTGGAAGTGCTGCGTAACACCGAAGAGCGCCTGTATGCCGATTTCCAGACCATTATCGAAGGCCGCAAAGAACTGGCGCTGAACCGCCAGCGCGCGCAGCAGATTTTTGACGATGTCTACGGTGAGGATGCCCGCACCTATCGCCATCATATCGTGCGCGCGGATACCTACCATCTCAGCGCCGTGAACTGGTCGAATATTATGATGCTCGGCGCGATCGGGCTGGCATTCTATCTGGCCAATAGCCTGGGCTGGGCCGATACCGCTGTGGCCGCCACCTATTCGCTGACGCTGCTGTTCCTGCGTACGCCGATGCTGTCTGCCGTTGGCGCGCTGCCGACGCTGCTGACCGCGCAGGTGGCGTTCAACAAGCTCAATACCTTTAAGCTGGCCGACTACCAGGCTGAATTCCCGGCGCAGCGCGGTAAAAAAGCGTGGCAGACGCTGGAGCTGCGCAACCTGGTGTTCCACTACGGCGATAGCGGATTCAGCGTGGGACCGATCAATATGGTTCTCAACCGTGGCGAGCTGGTGTTTCTGATTGGCGGTAACGGCAGCGGAAAATCCACGCTGGCGATGCTGCTGACCGGGCTATATCAGCCGGTTTCCGGCGAGATCCTGCTCGACGGCAAAGTGATTCAGCCCGAATCGATGGACGATTACCGGCAGCTGTTCTCAGCGGTATTTACCGATGTGCATCTGTTCGACCGACTCATCGATGACAGCGGCCAGCCGGCCGATCCCGAGCGGGTCCAGGCGTGGCTGGAGCGGCTACAGATGCAGGATAAGATCCAGCTTGACGGCAACCGCATACTGAATCTGAAACTGTCGAAAGGGCAGAGCAAGCGCCTGGCGCTGCTGCTGGCCACCGCCGAACAGCGCGACATTCTGCTGCTTGACGAGTGGGCGGCGGATCAGGACCCGCACTTCCGTCGTATCTTCTATCGCGAGCTGCTGCCGTGGCTACAGGGGATGGGTAAAACCGTCTTTGCTATCAGCCATGACGATCACTATTTCCTGCATGCCGATCGCCTGCTGGAAATGCGTCATGGGCATCTCACTGAGCTGACCGGGGCCGAGCGGGATATGGCCACGCTGGACGCGGTAAAGCGTACGGATACCGCAGGCTGACCTTTGCATAAGTTCAGCTACTATTGTTATTAGTCAACGGGTTAGTACAGGGGTAAGCTGATTGCAACGGTTGAGTACCGCCGTTAACTTCCCTGAACTTTCTCGTCGTCTTACCAAATGGTTGCAACGGCTTATCATTATGATAAGCCGTTTTTTTATGAATCAGAGAGAGGGGGAGAAATTAGAGAACTTTGGCGAGGAAGCGGCTGGTGCGCGGATGCTGCGGGTTGTTCAGCACCTGCTGTGCGCTGCCCTGTTCAACGATTTTACCGTCAACCATAAACACCACATTATCGGCCACCTCGCGCGCAAAGCCGATTTCATGGGTGACCACCACCAGTGTGGTGCCGGAGCGGGCGAGCTTTTTAATGGTATCCAGTACTTCACCAACCAGCTCCGGGTCCAGCGCGGAGGTGGGTTCATCAAACAGAATAACCCGCGGATCGAGCGCCAGTGCACGAGCAATCGCGATACGCTGCTGCTGACCACCGGAAAGATGGCGCGGCCAGGCATCCGCCTTGTGACGTAATCCCACCGCATCCAGCAGCTCTCCGGCGCGTTCTATCGCCTGCTGGCGGGTTAATCTTTTATGCACAATGGGCGCTTCAATAATGTTTTCCAGCACCGTCAGATGCGGGAACAGATTAAAGTTCTGGAAGACGTAGCCCACCTCGGTACGCTGTTTGAGAATTGCCTTTTCCTTCAGCTCATACAGCTTATCCCCTTTGCGCCGATAGCCAATGTAGTCGCCGTCAATGCGAATAAAGCCTTCGTCGACGCGTTCCAGATGATTAATCGCCCGCAGCAGGGTGGATTTACCGGAGCCGGAAGGGCCGAGGATCACCGTCACCGAACCCGGCGGCAGCTCGAGCGACACATTATCCAGCGCCTTGAAGCGGCCAAAGCTTTTGCTGACGTGGGTAATCGAAATATGGCCGCGCACCGCGTGGCTGTGCAGATCGAGGGCTTCTGACATCGTTAGCTCCTTAGCGGGGTGATCGCCGCAGTCTGGCGGCGTAAGCGCCAGCGTGGACGCGGAGTAGAAGATTCACGGGTTGCACTGCGGGCCAGCCAGCGCTCAACGTAATGCTGCAGAATCGACAGTACGGTGGTGATCAGCAGATACCAGACGGCGGCCACCATCAGCAGCGGGATAACCTGCTGCGTGCGGTTGTAGACCATCTGAATGGTGTAGAACAGTTCCGGCATCGCCAGTACGTACACCATCGCGGTGCCTTTGGCGAGGCTGATAATTTCGTTAAAACCGGTCGGGATAATTGAGCGCAGTGCCTGCGGCAGGATAATGCGTAGCGTGCGGCGCGAGCCCGGCAGGCCCAGCGCGGCGGCGGCTTCAAACTGACCCTGATCGACGCCGAGTATGCCACCGCGAATAATCTCAGCGGTATAGGCCGACTGCACCAGAGTCAGGCCGATTACGGCGGTGCTGAACTGGCCAAGTACGTCAATGGTCTGGTATTCGGCAAAGGTCAGCGGAGTGAACGGAATACCAATCGACAGTGTGTCGTAGAGGTAAGAGAAGTTGTAGAGAATAATCAGCACCACAATCAGCGGCAGCGAGCGGAACAGCCAGATGTAGCCGAAAGCCAGTCCTGAAAGCAGCCACGAAGGCGAAAGGCGGGCCAGCGCCAGCAGGCCGCCAAAGAAAATACTGAGTACCGTGGCGATCAGCGTCAGCAGCAGGGTCTGGCCCAGGCCGCTGAGGATCGCCGGGTGGAAGAACCAGTGCGCGAAGACCTTCCACTCCCAGCGAGGATTAAAGGCCACCGACTGAATCACTACCGCCAGCACAAACAGGGCAATAAACCCGCCCAGCACTCTGAGCGGATAGCGGGCAGGGACCACGCGCAGGGTTTCCGTTTCATTGTGTTTCATGAGCGGCTCCTGCGGTAACATGCTGATTCAGCAGCTTGCGGAAGCGCAGTCGGCCATCATGGGGCGGCAGGCTGTACTCTTCCGGGTTACGGGTGATATCGAACTGCGGCTGATAGCCGTGGGAAAGATAGAGCCTGACGGCTTCCGGCTGGCGGAAACCGGTGGTGAGGAACACCCCTGTGTAACCTGCCAGCTCGGCGCGTCGCTCCAGTTCAACCAGCACCTGCAGTGCCAGCCCCTGGCGGCGCAGATCGCTGCGCGTCCAGATGCGTTTCAGCTCGGCGGTTTCCGCGTCGAGCGCCTTGTAGGCGCCCATTGCAATAATCTCACCTTCGCGCTCCAGCACCACAAACGTACCCCGTGGCGGCAGATACCATTCGGTCAGCTCGACTTCCGCGTCGCGGGCGAAAAAATCACCGTAGCGGGCGCTGTATTCGCCAAACAGACCTTCGATAATCGGTGCCAGCTCCGGGGCTTCCGGTGACAGCTGGCGGAACTGTGCTTGACTCATCGCGAACTCCTTAGTCGCCCAGACCCGGCGGGTTGATCTCGGAGCGATCCAGGCGTTCAATGCCTTCGCCCCAGCGGTTCAGTACCTTGTCGTACTCGCCGCTTTTAATCACGCCGTTCAGCGCGGTGTTCACCGGCGTTACCAGGCCATTACCTTTCTTTAGCGTCACCGCGATGTGTGCCGCCTTCGGCCAGCCGCCGTCAACGCTGCCTACCAGTTTGGTCTGGCCGGTCAGCGCCGCTTTCCATGCGCCGATCACGTTTGGACCAAAGAAGGCATCCGCACGGCCGGACTGCAGTGCCAGCGTCTGCGCGGCATCATCTTTCACGTAGATTGGGGTAAACGGCTTCAGGCCTTTTTTCTGGTTGGCTTCATCCCAGGCCAGCAGGATCGCTTCCTGGTTGGTGCCGGAGCCAACGATAATGCGCAGGCCGGCAATATCTTCCGCTTTTTTCAGCGAGGTGATTTTGCTGGTGGACTTCACGTAAAAGCCCAGTGAATCCTGGCGGTAGGTGGCGAAGTCAAACTTCTCTTTACGCTCTTTGGTGACCGTCACGTTGGTAATCGCCGCATCGTATTTGCCGGAACTGACGCCCAGCGGCCAGTCTTCCCATGAAGTTGGTACTACGTTCAGCTCAAGACCCAGGCTATCGGCCACCAGGCGGGCGATATCCACTTCGCTACCCTGCAGAGTTTTGTTGTCATCGGAGAACAGCGTCAGCGGCGGTGAGTTCAGCGCGGCTACCGCCACGGTAAATTTACCCGGCACGGCGAAGCGGTGATCCTTAGGGATCTGCGCCACGGCTTCAGGGTTCACCGGCGCATGGATCGGCGCGGCATTGGCTTCCACGCTGATCCCCGTGCCGTTCACGGTGACGGTTTCGGCCCAGGCTCCGCTGGTCAACAGGGCGGTAGCAACGAACAGTCCTGACAGTAATGAGGTTTTAAGCATAATGTTTACTCTTATTATTTGAATGTGCAGGTGGAAACGCAGTTTGCTGTGGCTAACTAATTTCACGCAGCACGGCTTCTGCCAGCTGGCTGAAATAACGGGCGGCCGGTTCGATCAGGCTTTCATCCGGTTTAAATCCGGGATGATGCAGGCCGAATTCGCTGGCGCTGCCGATACTGACGAAGGTGCCAGGGGTGTTGTGCAGGTAGAAGGCGAAATCTTCCCCGCCCATTTGCAGGTCGGCGTGCTGTACGGTGTAACCGGCTCCCGCCGCGACCCCTTTACTGAATTCTGCCCAGCGCTCGGTGTTGACCAGCGCCGGAGGCCCCGGATGCCAGTTGAGCTTCGCCGTTGCACCGAAGCCTTCGGCGATGCTGCTAATCAGCTGCTGGAAGCGTTGTGGTAATGATTCACGAATGGCGTCGTTGTGGGTTCGCACCGTCCCTTCCAGCACCACGGTCTGCGGCAGCACGTTCCAGGTATTGCCGCCCTCAATGCGGGTGACGCTGACTACCACCGATTCAAGCGGGCTGTAGCTGCGGCTGACCAGCGTTTGCAGTGCGGTAACGATCTGGCTGGCAATCACAATCGCGTCAATGCCCTCCTGCGGACGGGCGGCGTGGGCACCTTTACCGGTGACTTCGAAGTCAAAGCGATCGACGTTGGCATAAAACGGCCCGCCGCGCGTGGCGAAAGTGCCAACCGGCAGTTCCGGCGCGTTATGCATGCCGAAAATCGCGCTTACGCCTTCCAGCGCACCAGCTTTGATCAGCGTTTTCGCCCCGCCAAAGCGTTCTTCCGCTGGCTGAAACAGCAGACGTACCCGGCCTGGTAGCGTTTTCTCACGCGCTTTCAGCAGCAGTGCAGCACCAAGGATCACCGAGGTATGCACATCGTGACCGCAGGCGTGCATCACACCGGGATTCTGTGAGCGAAATTCAACCGGGACCACCTCTTCGATCGGCAGTGCATCGATGTCGGCACGCAGCGCAATCAGTGCGTCACCCTGACCGATCTCGGCCACGACACCGGTGTTCAGCCCGTAAGGCTGCGGCTCGATGCCTGCGCTGCGCAGCCAGCCCTGAATGCGTTCAGTGGTGGCAAATTCCTGATTGGACAGCTCGGGGAACTGATGCAGTTCACGTCGCCATGCGATTAACTGTTGTCCAAGATTCTGACTCATTGTGCTGTGCTCCTCAGGCGGCGACGAGGCGATGGCTGGCCAGTAGTTCCAGCGATTTCACCCGCGCCGCGCCGCTGCTGACCGGCGTATCAATAACAAACTCTTCAATGCCGTACTGCTGATGCAGCGCTTCCAGCTCGTTATGAACCTGTTCGGCTGTGCCTTTAATGACCGCGGCTTCGCGCGGTTCGATGCGGTAATTCGTGGCATTCGCCTGACGAATAAAGGCTTCCGCCTGGGCAATCGTACCAACGGTGACGCTCTGGCCATTTTCTACATGAACACGGTAGTGCTGCAGATCGGCGGCAAGCAGGTCGGCATCTGCCGCTGACTCCGCCACAATCACCTGCACCGCTACCAGCGCCGACTGTCCGCCGCTCAGGCGACGATAGGTTGCCAGCGTCTGCTCCAGCTCCTGGCGGTTACCGTTAAGATGCGCGGCAAAAACAAACTGCCAGTTCAGCTCGGCGGCCAGCTGTGCGCTGCCTTCGCTGGCACCCAGCAGAAAACGCTGAGCCGGGCGAGCAGGGACCGGGGTCGCCAGCAGCTGGTCTTCGGTTTGGCTGTCGCTGGCGGTGGCGTTCAGCCAGCCTTCCAGTGCCCGCAGCTGGCTGGAGAAATCGCCTTTCGCTTCGGCGTTAATGCCGTGCTGCAATGCACGGGTGGACAGCGGCAGGCCGCCTGGCGCTTTGCCCACGCCAAGATCGACGCGGCCCGGAGCCAGAGAGGCCAGCAGGTTAAAGTTTTCCGCCACTTTATAAGGGCTGTAGTGCTGCAACATTACGCCGCCGGAGCCGACACGCAGATGGCGGGTATGGGCCAGAATCCAGGCGATCAGCACTTCCGGTGACGGGCTGGCCAGGGCCTGCGTATTGTGGTGTTCAGCCAGCCAGAAGCGGTGAAAGCCCCACTCTTCGGCTTTTTGCGCCAGCAGTAATGTCCTTGCCAGTGCCTGGGCAGGTGTTTCACCTTCTGCTACCGGACTTTTATCCAGCAGGCTCAATTGATAAGCCATAATTAATCCTTAATGTGCTTCAGTTGCTGGCAATTATTGAAGGGAGCTGCGGGGGGAGTAAAACAACAAATCTGGCATATATCATTCATCAAATGGGATAAGCGGCTATTACCAGCGGCTGGCAAAGGCTGTGCGAAATGGATATTTTGCGGAGGCGATAAAATAAGGTTTACTAACCTTTCACAACACAGAGGAGCAACGTATGAAAGGTTTATGGCTGCATTTTACCCGCTTTTTCCAGGTGCCTGCCGGTATGGCAACGCTGGATAGCTGCCGGGTTGTTGAAGCGATGATTCCGATGGTGGAACTGTATGGTGTGGATCTGCACGACCTGCCGCAGCTGAACGACCGCAGCCCGCACGACGGTAAATAAGCTATGCAGACTATTTCTGCAGCCCGATAACCCAGGTTAATACCGTATCGGGCTGTAACTCAACTTCTACCGTAAACTCCCTTCCGGCATAAAACTCAACGGAAAACGTCTCAGTCAGCCTTAGCGTGAGCTGCGTGTTTTGCGCATCCCAGTCAACCACCTCTGCCGCACTGAAATCCATAAAACGCCGCAGTTCGGGCCATATCGCCTTATATAAGCTCTCTTTCGCCGAAAAAACGATTGTCACCGCACAGGCAAAAGGCAGTTCAAGCCGTTCTAACAGTGCCTTCTCTGCAGGATTAACGATCATATGTGCCATTTCTGACGCGTGTTCTTCCGTCATCATCTGTTCGCAGTCGATGCCCGGCAGGACGTTATTGCGGCGGGTCAGCAGCGCGCAGATGCGACGATGGGTGTGCGAAAGCGAACCACGTATGCCTTCCGGCCACAGCGGAGCACGGTCTTCATCGTTGTGCAGAATGAACTGCGTAACGTCCATCCTCGTCAACGCCTGCTGCAGGCAGTAGCGGCTGGCAAGATACTCCGCGCGGCGTTTGTTCACTGCTTTATGCAGCCTGGCAGGGAAGGGGATATTCAGCGAATCAAACAGGTCAGGGGTGAAATGCGCTTCGTTAAACTGCACGTCGAGCAGTAACACATCGGGATAAGCGGCGAGCGGGCTAACTATCGAACTGACAATAAACGGAGGCAGAACAGGCAGGTTTACCAAAAGCATAGCCACTAACCGGTTGAAAGATGATGCGTAATTTAAACAGGTTAGTGGCCAGAGATCAAAGCCGGGCAGGCGGAATCAGTGGTTAGGCGGGATCGCGAGATTCTTAATCGATACCACGAAATGCTCATTGCCCTTGGAAATCTTGGCACCGCGGTCACACCAGTGGCTGGCGAGACGGAAAAAATCGTCGCTACCGATGTCGTAGGCCAGTTCTACTTTATGGATACCCGAATGAAGAAGTTCTTCTGCATCTTTGAAGTTTGTCGCTTTTACTGTCGGCATGTTAGTCATCCTGTTTTACACAGTGCGATGAAAAGTGTATCCACAGCGTATGATATTTGTGTGACAGTTTTGTTTCACCGAAACGGGTTGCTGACAATATGCGATATAACCCGCAAAATTTTGCAACGTGTTGTAATTCAGCAGAAGGGCGCGGCTGATGATGTCCGGCATCACCCTTTCACCTCAACTCTCAGACGCGCCGTTCTGTCTGAGCGGTTAACCAGAACGGTGCTGGATTACTGCCTCAATGCCAGCAATTAATTTATCCATCCCCGCTTCGACTTTCGACCTCGGGCAGCCGACATTCAGCCGCAGGAAGCCGTTGCCCTCTTCACCGTAGGTATAGCCGGGCATAATCGCGACTTTCTGCCGTTCGATCAGTTCTGTTTGCAGCAGACGATCGTCAATCCCTGACGGGCGCAGATCGATCCAGGCCAGGTAGGTCGACTGCGGTGGCTGCCAGTCCAGCTGCGGGAAGGCGTGATTCAGCCGTTCTGCCACGTAGCGCAGATTGCCCAGCAGATAGTCGCGCAGCGCATCCAGCCAGGGTTCACCGGCGCGATAGGCCGCCACGTGGGCATGAACGGCCAGCACCGCTGGAGAAGACAGGCCATCGCAGGCTTTAAGCTGGTGAAGGTAGGCATCGCGATGGTTTTTACTGCCGATCAGCCCGTATGCACCGGTCAGCGCGGGAATGTTAAAGCTCTTGGAGCCGGAGGTCAGCAGCGCCCAGTCGCTTCGTGCCACTTCATTCCACGGCGTGTGCCGATTGTCACCCCAGACCATATCCATGTGGATTTCATCGCTGATCGTTCGTACGCCGTGCCGCTCGCACAGCCCGGCAATCAGCGTAAGTTCCGCACGCGTCCAGACTTTTCCGGTCGGATTGTGCGGGCTGCACAGCAGCAGTATCGAGCAGTCTGGCTGGCTTAGCAGGTTTTCCAGCAGCGCTGCGTCCAGTCTCCAGTCGTTACCCTCTTTGATCAGCGGGCAGGGCAGCAGGCGGCGCTGATTGCCGTCTACCACTTTATAAAACGCGTCGTAGGCCGGGGTGAAAGTGACTACGCCGTCACCCGGATGGCTCCACAGGCGGATCAGCTGCGCCGCCATATAGATCACAGAAGGACCGTAGACCACCGTTTCACTATCAATACGGCTGTTGAAGCGCTGCTGAAACCAGTGGGCAATTGCACCGAGAAAATCATCATGCTGCCAGCGGCTGTAGCCCAGCACACCGTGCTGCAACCGCTGTTGCAGCGCCTCAAGAATGCACGGCGCGGTAGGGAAATCCATATCTGAGATGGTGAACGGCAGCAGGTCGGCGCTACCGAAGCGATCGGCGACGTAATCCCACTGGGTACACCAGGTTCCGTGACGGTCGGTGACGGTGGAGAAATCAAAAGACATGCGCTTCACTCCCTGAACAAAGCTGAAAAGGGCGGCCTGAGCCGCCCACTTGGGGTTTATACGGTAAGTGGTTCTGCTGCCGCAGGACTGGCCGCTGTACGGATCAGAGCATCCAGCTCGTCTTTCACCGACTGCACCTGTGGGCCAATTACCACCTGCAGGTTGTGTTCATTAAGATGCACTACACCAATCGCCCGGTTAGCCTTCAGCGTGGCATCATCCACCAGCGTCATATCCGCTACCGACAGGCGCAGGCGGGTGATGCAGTTGTCCAGCGATACGATGTTACCGGCACCGCCCA
The DNA here is from genome assembly GCF_016624745.1 of Erwinia sp. S43. Lineage (NCBI taxonomy): Bacteria > Pseudomonadati > Pseudomonadota > Gammaproteobacteria > Enterobacterales > Erwiniaceae > Erwinia > Erwinia sp. S43. The sequence goes on from NZ_JACVTX010000012.1 coordinate 71,819, forward strand.
GCGCACTCAGAATAGCCGGCACGTTGTAGCCCGATTTGCTGGAAGACGGTACGGCGGCGGCGGTCGGCAGGCTGTCCGATTCGCGGCCCGGGGTTTTGATATTAAAGCGGGTAATTGAGAAGCGGAAGATAGCGTAGTAACCCGCGAACCAGATGGCCGCCACAACCGGCACCAGATACCACTTGGTAGCGGTGCCGTGCAGAATCCCGAACACTACAAAGTCAATGATATTGCCGTCCGTATTACCGATGGTCACGCCCAGCACCGACATCACGGTGAAGCCCAGCCCGGTCAGGAATGCGTGGATCACGTACAGCGCAGGAGCCACGAACAGGAACAGGAATTCGATCGGTTCGGTGGTGCCACCGACCACGCAGGCAACCACGCCGGAAATCAGCAGCCCTTTAATTTTATGACGGTTTTCAGGTTTGGCGCAGTGGTACATGGCCAGCGCGGCACCCGGCAGACCGCCGAGGAAGGCCGGCATCTTACCCTGCGACAGGAACTGCGTTGCGCTTTCAGAAAAACCGTGGGTGGTCGGGCAGGAGAGCTGTGCCTGGAAGATGGTCAGCGCGCCGCTGACCTCGCGGCCGCAGACATCTAACGTTCCGCCTGCTTCGGTGAAGCGGATTAGCGCCACCAGAATGTGCTGCAGGCCGAACGGCAGCAGGAAACGCTCGCCGGAGCCGAAAATCATCGGGCCAAATACGCCCGCGCCCTGGATCAGGCGGCCAAGGCCGGTAATCCCGGCAGCGAAGAACGGCCAGATCAGCGGGATCAGTAAACCGACCAGACCCAGCACTACGGTAGTGACAATCGGCACGAAGCGGGTACCGCCGAAGAACGCCAGCGCGTCCGGCAGGCGTATGGTGTTAAAGCGCTCGTGCAGCCGGTAGACGATGATGCCAACGATCACCGCACCCAGAATGCCGGTATCGATAGACTGAATGCCCAAAATCATCTGGATATTATTGGCTTTCAGCACCGCCGGATCGGTAGTGGGCAGCGTACCGTTGGCGGTCAGATAGAAATTAACGGCCAGATTCAGCACGGTGAAACCGACGAAGCCGGAGAAAGCGGCAACGCCTTTATTTTCACGCGCCATCCCCAGCGGAATCGCAATAGCGAACATCACCGGCAGGAAGCTGAAGGCGAAAGAGCCAACCTTGCTCATCCAGACGAAAATCAGCTGAAGAACGGGGTTGCCCAGTACCGGTAGCAAGGTGATGACATCGCGGCTGCTCAGTGAGCTGCCAATGCCGAGCATAATGCCGCAAAACGACAGCAGCGCGACCGGCAGCATGAAAGTTTTACCCAGACTCTGGAAGAACTCCCAGAGTGTGAAACGTTGTTTTTTATGTGCAGGCATACCCGCTCCCCAATGGTGTTGTTAGGCTCTGTGTTGCTGGCGGCTAAGATAAAACGTTTTACCAAAACAATACGTGTTCAAGCTCACACTATCAGATCATTCCAGATATAACGGGGTTTAAAAAAGGTTTAACGTTTTACTAAAATTGCTTAATCATATATAACTCTCTGACCAGGCTAATTTTTTGCTTCCGGGTACGTATAATGGCGGCCGTGAGCGATGCCGTTTCGTGGAGTCCGGTATGAACGATAAAGTCCGATGAACCATAAAAAGATCACGATTATCGACGTGGCCCGCCACGCCGGTGTGTCTGTCACCACCGTTTCACTGGTGCTGGGCGGCAAGGGGCGTATCTCTCAGGCGACGGCTGAGCGGGTTAACCGCGCCGTGGATGAACTGGGTTTTGTGCGTAATCGCCAGGCAAGTACGCTGCGCGGCGGCGAATCCGGCGTGGTCGGGCTGATTGTCCGCGATATCTGCGAGCCGTTTTACGCCGAAATGACCGCGGGCCTCAGCGAAATGTTTGAAGCACAGGGCAAAGTTTTGTTCCTGCTGCAAAGCGGATCGTCGGGGAAAGGTCTGATGCGCTGCTTCGATACGCTGCTGACGCACGGCGTGGACGGCATTGTGATTGCCGGCGGTGAAGGGGCGATGAACGGCCTGAAGGAAAAGGCCGAAGAGCAGGGCGTGCCGCTGATTTGCGCCACCCGTTCCGGCGGCATTGACGGCGTTGACGTGGTCCGCCCCGACAATATGCTGGCGGCAAAAATGGCCACGGAATACCTGATAAGGCAGGGGCACAAGCAGATCGCCTATCTCGGAGGGCTCAGCAATTCACTGACCCGCGCCGAACGGCTTGGCGGTTTTTGCGCCACGCTTCTGCAATACGGCCTGCCGTTCCGCACGGAATGGATTATCGAATGCGATTATCAGCAAAAGTGTGCGGCGGATGCGACGGAACTGCTGCTCTCCCACTATCCAAAAATCAGCGCCATCGTCTGCCATAAATCTTCCGTGGCGCTGGGGGCGTATTTTGGCGTGCTGCGGACCGGCGCTGAAGTTGGCGGCGGCGCAGTTGACAGTTTCTTCCAGCAAAAAATCGCCCTGATTGGCATGGAAGACGCCCCCGAGTCCGAGTTGACCGAACCGCCGCTAACCTCAATTGCCAACTCCGCGCGTGAAATCGGCCACGCTACGGCGCGGCGTCTGCTGCTGCGCATCGGTGGGCAGAATCTGGAAGCGCAGAATATTATCGTGCCGCCCGCGCTGGTGGAGAGGGCGTCGGCGTGATTCGAATTGATAAATTCCGCCTTAGCGGGCGGGTTTTATCAATTATCGCAGCGACAGATTAAGTAGCCCGATCGTTTTCGTCAAAGACCTATTATCATGTTCCTGAGTGCGATATTAAATTCTAATTCCTGATGCGATAATATCCTATGCCGCATTGATTTGTTAGTTATTGTATTTAAAGGTTGAATGTATTAGGTTTTGGTAATTGTGATGATGTTCAATTATTTTTGTAAAAAATAGCTTATTTTTATGTGTAATTGATTTTAATGAGATCATAATAAATCTATATTGTTGATATTTAAGTAATTTATTTCATTGATTGTTTCCTATTAAATATCTTGTAATTTTAAATCATATGAATGTATTCTTTGGTTGCAGTTTGAATTTAATGCTAACTTCTTATAAAGGATTATAAATATGATGGAGCTAAATATTTTAAAAATGGAATCTGTTACCGGTTCTGGTGGTAGAAATGATAATTACAGTGCTGCGGGCAGAGCTGGAAAGCGAGGTAGCCAATCAGGGTCTGGAGGAGGAAATCAGAACGGGAATAGCAACTACGTCACGGATTGTAATAATGGAATCATCGGTGGAATGATTGCTGGATCCATCGGTGGACTAGGCGGTTTGGCTTTAGGATTAGCTGGTGGTGCGCTTGCTGGCGGGTGTTTTGAGAGCGGTTCCGGCTCAAATAATAATAACGGGAGTAACTCAAATTCAAACTGCGGAAATAATAATGGTGGTTGTTCATGGTGATGATCCTTTAAAGGCTTGAAAATGAAACGCAAAATATTCAGGGGCATAATATTACTTCTATCCATCCTGATTGTGGCGGCCTTGCTGAATGGGGCGGGGGTATTTGAAAATACCTTTTATGCTGCCCCACGCGAGCTTTCTAATCTGGTGATAACCGTTTTGAGCATGTTTGGTATGGTCAAGATCACCGATGGGATATTTGTATTCTTTTCCAGAAGATGACTGCGTCAGTGTCATTGTGCTGGCCTGTGTCATATAGGGCCTCTTTTAACAGAGGCCTTTTACATTCACAAATAGAGTGGATTTCAATCAAACCTAACGATTACACAGGCTAAATTATCTTAGTCTTTAGCCTGTGGATGCAGGGCATGATTCAGGCACAAAAAAACCAGCCGTAAGAGGCTGGTTTTTTTTAGGCATTTGGTCGGCACGAGAGGATTTGAACCTCCGACCCCGGACACCCCATGACCGTGCGCTACCAAGCTGCGCTACGTGCCGATATTTGCAGCATAGTTTACTGAACTGGCCTTCGAATGCAAGTAGCTAACATCTTGACTGCGTTATATTTATACAGTCAGTTAGCGATAAAACGTTTTTCGTCGGTCAGCACCTGAAGCAGCAGCGCCAGCTGTGGCTTGTGATTCTTCAGCTCTTCACCCTGCGAATTCCACGCCGTATAGCTACCGTTGTTATCCAGCAGCAGTGTCTCATCGGCGGTGGTGATGACCAGGCGGTGGTTGCTGATACTGCTTGCCACCCAGTTATGACGACGCTTCGCAGAAAACAAGTCTTCCCCCTGCGAATAGTCAGCAAGCGGCGTATTCACATGCAGAAGACGCTGCATCAGGGTTGCCATAATGTCCTGATGATCGGTGAGTTTATTCACCGTTTGTGCGGGCGTTTGTGGCCAGTGCACGATCATCGGCACCTGTAGCGCTGCGCGATTGCCCGGATTGTCATCACCTTCCAGCACCACGCCGTGCTGAGCGGTAATGACCACCACTGTCTTGTCTAACAGCCCTTTCTGTTCAAGCGTAGCCAGCACGCTTTGTATCTGCTGATCGACATTGGCAGCGGCCCGACTGTACCGACGAAGGCGTTGCTTATCGGAACTATCCCCGCCGCTGTTATCTGCGGTGGTTAATGACAGATAGGAGAACCACGGATTGCTATCGTTTCTGTGCCCGTTCAGCCAGTTTTGCCACTGGGTGGTCGTCTGATCGTTGCTCTGTTCGCGTGCTTCCGGCAGAGAGAAATCAGACAGCAGCGCCTGGCGATACAGCGGCGAATTGAAGCCGTCGCTGGCAAACAGGCCAAACTGATACCCCTGCTGGCCCAGCGTGCCAATCAGCGTTGAAGCAATGCGTGATGAGAGTACGCCGTCCATATAGCTCGGGGAAATACCATAAAACAGCCCAAACAGACCGGTGTCATCGGTGCCGCCGGAGCTGAAGTGCTGGCTAAAGCGCACATTGCTTTCGGCGAAACGCGTCAGATTCGGCAGCATTTTAGGCATGGTGGCTTCATTCAGCCCGTCCACGGTGATGACCAGCAGGTTGTTGCGTGTACCGCGATCGCTGACGGTAATATCGCTCAGCGGATAGGCGACCGACAGCGCTTCAGGATTCCCCTGCTGCACCAGGCGGCGCTGATACTCCTGCGCATCCAGCAGACCGTATTTTTCCAGGAAGCGTCGCGCTGTCATTGGATAGGAAAGCGGAAGGTTCGAACGCTGCATCGTGATCGGGCGATAGAAGTTAGCATCCGCCCAGATATACATCAGATGACTGGCAAAGAAGGCGCTGATAAACAGGGCCGCCAGCGGTTTGCCGAAGCTGCGGCGGTTCAGGCTGCGCAGCTTTTGCCAGCTCCAGGTGGCAAACAGCATCTCCACAAGGAAAATCACCGGCACGCTGATAAACATCAGCTGCCAGTCGCGCGCCAGTTCGCTTTGATCGGGGTTAATCACCAGTTCCCAGACAACGGGATTCAGGTGCAGGTGGAATCGTTCAAAAACCGCGCCGTCGACCAGAATCAACGTCAGTCCCGCAGTGGCGATAATCGCCGACAGGAAGCGTAACAGCCGCTGCGACATCACCACGAAGGTCAACGGGAAAACGATCAGCAGATACGCGGCGAAGACGATAAAGCTGAAGTGCCCGATCCAACTGCTAAACGCATAAATCCGACCGGCCAGCGAGGTTGGCCAGTCGGAAACAAACAGGTAGCGGCTACCCAGAATGAACGCAAAAATGATGTTAAACAGGGCGAACCAGTGCCCCCAGCTTATCATCTGGGAGACTTTTTCACGGTAGCGCTGCCGATTTGTTACCATAACGGGATCAGAGTCGTCTCATCAGTGGGCTTTATCTTCGCGTACCGACGCCTGAAGCGCTTCGGCAAACGAACGAGCCATAGTCTGGCGCTGCGCAGGTGCAACGCTGGTATTGAGCAGGTTGGTCACCATATTTCCCAAAACCATCAGGGAAAGATCGGTAGGAGTCTGGTTTTTTTCCAGTACCTGGACCAGTTCTGCGAGGATTTTTTCCACGCGTTCGTTACTGTAACGGGATGATTGTGCCATAGCGTCTATTTTACTGAGATTTAAAAGGCGTCATTTTACCGTAACAGCACGTTTTTTTCTGCATTTTTATCGTCAGCAACGGGTTAATGTTGTTGCTGATTGGTTGATCGAAATAGCACTCGGTGATTGAATACGCGCCTGTGCCAAAAGGAGAGTTTACCATGAGTCTGGATATCGACCAGATTGCCCTTCATCAGTTGATCAAACGTGATGAACAGACGCTGGATCTGGTTCTGCGTGATTCGCTGCTGCCGTCCACCCCGGCGGTTACCGCCATGATGGAAGAGCTGCACCGCGTTTACAGCGCCAAAAGTAAAGCCTATGGCCTGTTCAACGAAGAGAGCGAGCTGGCCGAGGCGCTGCGCAACTGCCGCAAAGGCGAGGATGATTTTCTGGCTTTCAGCCGTGCCGCCACCGGCCGCCTGCGCGATGAACTGGGTAAATATCCCTTTGCAGAAAGTGGCGTGGTGCTGTTTGGTCACTACCGCTACCTGGCGGTAAACTATCTGTTGATCGCCGTGCTGAGCAGCCAGAACAGTATGCGCGTGAACGAAGAGCTGGATATCAGCAGCACGCAGTTCCTGGATATTAATCATGCCGATATCGTGGCGCGCGTCGATTTGACCGAGTGGGAAGCTAACCCTGAATCGACCCGTTATCTGACCTTCCTGCGCGGTCGGGTAGGGCGCAAAGTCGCCGACTTCTTTATGGACTTCCTCGGTGCCAGCGTGGGTCTGGATACCAAGGCGCAGAACCGTGGGCTGCTGCAGGCGGTGGATGACTATTGCGCGGAAGCCAGCCTCGATAAAAACGAGCGGCAGAACTACCGTCAGCAGGTTTACAGCTATTGCAACGAGCAGCTGCAGGCGGGTGAAGAGATCGAACTTCAGGGGCTGTCGGAAGAGCTGGCGCCGCTGGGTGAAAAAACCTTCCAGGCGTTTACCGCCGAGCAGGGCTACGAGCTGGAAGATAGCTTCCCGGCCGATCGCAGCACCCTGCGTCAGCTGACCAAGTTTGCCGGTAGCGGCGGTGGTTTAACCCTTAATTTTGACGCTATGCTGCTGGGCGAGCGTATTTTCTGGGACCCGACCACCGATACGCTGACCATTAAAGGCACGCCGCCGAATCTTCGCGATCAATTGCAGCGCCGCACCAGCGGTAAGTAGCCGCATAGGGCGGATCTGATTTCAGGTCTGCCCGAATTCAGCATAAAAAAAACGCCGCATATGCGGCGTTTCTTTTACATCTGTAACGAACGAGCGATTAAGCGCGAACGAAGTCGATGTGGTGCAGTTTTGGCTTGAACGGGTGACGCTGAACAGCCTGCACTTTAACTTTGATTTCTTTGCCATCTGCAACCAGAGTCAGCACTTCTTCGTAAAAACCAGGCTTAGCCTGCATGTTCATTACGGAGTCGTGGTCCAGTTCGATAGCGATAGCTTCTTCTTTGCCACCGTAAACGATAGCTGGGAATTTGTTAGCTACACGCAGGCGGCGGCTCGCACCCTTACCCTGCTCTTTACGTACTTCTGCATTGATAGTGAACATTTTAAAGTCTCTTCAGTTTTTGTCCCTGCTACAGGCGACCCAGCAGCAGGCGGATTGTTCAGCTTTTGCATAGCAAAAGCGGGCGGCATTATAGCCTCGTTTGCCGCTGTGGGCAACGTAATAAACTCAGCGCAGCTCATTAGCCCGGCGAAAACGTCCCTGGTAATCAAAGACTTTTTCCCGCACCTGCCAGAAATGGCGCTGTTTGCGGGCGACAACAAAATCGGGATGGCGCAGCAGCGGCTGGAGGCTGATGATATCGTCAGCCGTTTTCCAGTTCAGCGGCACGCCCGGTGCGCGCTGGTGCGGGCGTAAAAAAAGCTGCTCCAAGGCGGTGCGCTGCGCCGGGCTTTTCAACCGGAAACGCTCGCTCACCTCGCTGGCCTCTTCATCGAAGTAGCGCACCTTCAGCCATTCGCCGTGCTCGTCGCTTCCGGCCTCCAGCACCATGGCCGCACAGCGCAGTACCAGCGCATCCTTCAGCTTCAGCGCGGCTTTCAGCATATCGTCGGGATCGACCAGAATCGTGTCGCACTCGCGGCAGCGACGGGCGGCAATATCATTTTCGGCATTGCACTGCGGGCAGTTCTTGAAGCGAAAGCGATAGTCACACTGTTCGCGGTTGCCTTCATCATCCTCCAGCACGCCCTGGCAGCGGCGGCCAAAGTGCTCAATAATCGTGCCGTCGGCGGTGGTTTTCCCCCAGAAGGTGTTGGCGAAACCGCAGCCGGGGCAGAAAACCTGCACTGGCTTATTGTCACTTTTCCCTTTTGGCGTCCCCACTTCCGGCGTGAACAAATCGTGGGGATTACCGGCGTAGTCGAGGATCAGGCAGTCGCTTTTCCCCGGACTGAGGCGCAGTCCGCGGCCGACAATCTGCTGGTAAAGGCTGACCGATTCGGTGGGGCGCAGAATGGCAATCAGGTCGACGTGGGGCGCATCAAAGCCCGTGGTCAGTACCGCGACGTTGACCATATATAGCAGCTCACGCGCCTTGAAGGCGGTAATCAACGCGTCGCGTTCGGCGGCGGGCGTTCCGGCGCTGATTAAGGCTTTACTGTCCGGCAGCAGGCCGAGAATTTCTCTGGCATGCTCAACGGTAGCGGCAAAGATCATCACTCCCTGACGCTCTTGAGCAAATTCGACGATCTGCTGAATGATATGCGGCGTGATGCGCTGCTGCTGTTTCAGTTCACGGTTGAGATCGGCCTCGCTGAACAGGCCATTTTCCTGCGCCTGTAGACGGCTGAAATCATACTGCACGACCGGCATGTCCAGCCGCTCGGGCGGTACCAGAAAGCCGTTCTTAATCATATAGCGTAGCGGAAGCTCATAGATGCAGTCGCGAAACATCGCCTGCTCGCTGCCGCGCACCATGCCGTGATAGTGGAACTGATAGATCCAACCTTTCCCCAGCCGGTAAGGCGTGGCGGTAAGGCCAAGCAGGCGCAGTTGTGGATTGCGCTGACGCAGTTGGTTGATGATTTGCTGATACTGGCTGTCGTCGGCATCACTGATGCGATGGCACTCATCAACAATCAGCAGTGAAAAACGGTCGTCAAACTGCGCCAGGTTTCGTGCCACCGACTGCACGCTGCCGAACACCACTTTTGCCTGGCTCTCTTTACGCTGTAGTCCGGCGGCAAAGATGTCCGCCTCCAGATCATAAGCCTGATATTTCGCGTGATTCTGCGCCACCAGTTCTTTGACATGCGCCAGCACCAGTACCCGACCACGCGCCACGCGGGCCAGTTCGGCAATCACCAGGCTTTTGCCCGCGCCGGTCGGCAGCACGATGACCGCCGGCTCGGCGGAGCGGCGAAAGTAGCTGACGGTGGCATCCACCGCTTCCTGTTGATAGGGGCGTAGGGTAAAAGACATGAACACTCACTGCGGAAAAAATATTTGGCTATTATGCCACGAAAGGGCGTTATGAGGACTATTCCCTCTGTGATGCAGGGACTTCTGCGGCTATACTGTGCATTCCATTCTGGATGAGCGCTTCGCGCCACATCACAAGACGTTAATCGTCAGTTTTCATTCCAAAATACAGGCAGTGCAGAGTTAATGCGACTTGATAAGTTTTTATCCCAGCAGCTGGAAGTCAGCCGCGCCATCGCCGCACGTGAGCTGCGAGCAAAAAGAGTGACCGTTGACGGCGAAGTCGTGCGCGATGGCTCGTTTAAACTGACCCCTGAAAGTCTGGTGGAGTTTGACGGTAATCCGCTGCAGCAGCAGCTGGGGCCGCGCTATTTCATGCTGAATAAGCCGGTGGGTTATGTGTGTTCTACCGACGATCCCGATCATCCTACCGTGCTTTATTTCCTCGCCGAGCCGACCGCCTATAAGCTGCATGCCGCCGGACGGCTGGATATTGATACCACCGGTCTGGTGCTGATGACCGATGACGGTCAGTGGTCACACCGTATTACTTCTCCTCGCCACCACTGCGAGAAAACCTATCTGGTGACTCTTGAGCATCCGCTGGGCGACGACACGGCGCAGCAGTTTGCCGAAGGCGTGCAGTTGCACAATGAGAAGACGCTGACCAAACCGGCGGTGCTGGAAGCGCTCGACGAACATCACGTGCGCCTGACCATCAGTGAAGGTCGTTACCATCAGGTTAAACGGATGTTCGCCGCGGTGGGGAACCGCGTGGTGGAGCTGCATCGCGAACGTATTGGTGATATCAGTCTGGACGCCGATCTGGAGCCGGGTGAGTACCGCGCGCTGACTGAGGAAGAAGTCGCCAGCGTTGGGCTGGCGCGCTAGCGCACAATAATTTCAAAGGGGCAGTGAGTGTCAAAGGATAAGAATTCTTCCGCAGGATTGGTGGTGATCCTCGGTCTGTTGGCGATGCTGATGCCACTTTCGATCGATATGTACCTGCCTGCGCTGCCGCAGATTGCTCGCGAGTTTGGCGTGTCGGCGGGCAGCGTACAGATGACGCTCAACGCCTACATTCTTGGCTTTGCACTTGGTCAGCTTATCTATGGGCCGCTGGCGGACAGCTTTGGCCGCAAGCCGGTGATTGCGGTGGGCACGCTGATCTTTGCGGTGGCTGCCGCCGCCTGTGCGCTTTCGCTGAGTATTGAGCAGCTGATCAATATGCGTTTCCTGCACGGCCTGTCGGCGGCGGCGGGCAGCGTGGTGATCAGCGCTCTGATGCGCGACAGCTACTCGAAAGAGGAATTCTCGCGCATGATGTCGTTCGTGATGCTGGTGACCACCGTGGCACCGCTGCTGGCACCGATCGTCGGTGGCTGGCTGCTGCTGATCTGGAGCTGGCACGCTATTTTCTGGACGATTTCCGTGGCCGCGATCATTACCACGCTGCTGGTGGTAACCCAGATAAAGGAAACGTTGCCGAAGGAGAAGCGACAGCGGTTTAATTTGCGTACCACGCTGGGTAATTTCCTGTCGCTGTTTCGCCATAAGCGGGTGTTCAGCTATATGCTGGCCAGCGGCTGTTCGTTTGCCGGGCTGTTTTCATTCCTGAACGCCGGGCCATTCGTTTACATCGAGCTGAACCATATTTCGCCGCAGCATTTTGGCTACTACTTTGCGCTGAACGTGGTGTTCCTGTTCCTGATGACGCTGCTGAACAGCCGCTGCGTTCGGCGTTTTGGTCCGCTGGCGATGTTCCGCTTTGGTCTGCTGGTCCAGTTCACTATGGCGGTTTGGCTGCTGCTGGTTAGCGCGCTGGATCTCGGCTTCCTGCCGCTGGTGTTTGGCGTGGCGATGTTTATCGGCTGTGTAGCGATGGTGTCATCGAATGCGATGGCGGTGATCCTGGATGAATTCCCTCATATGGCGGGAACCGCTTCTTCCCTGGCGGGCACGCTGCGTTTTGGTGTGGGCGCGCTGGCCGGGGCGCTGCTGTCTACCATGACCTTTAACAGCGCGTGGCCGATGGTCACAGCGATCTTTATCTGCGCCACGCTATCGGTTGTTCTGTTCCTTTATGCGGCGCGCCCGCGTTACGCTCAGTCCGCCTGATTCTAATGCCGGGCCGCTTTTGGCCCGGTAGTATTCCCAATACCCAGAGCCCTGTGTTCAGGTACAGGGTATCTGCTGCAATCCGTTAATCCGCTTCAGATATCGATCTTCGAATCGTTCTTCCTGCCTCTTCGCGGGTTGTTTCTCTTCCGTACCCGGGCACGCCTGACTGTAGCCGGGCAGTGATGCATTTGATCAAGTACCGGACATTTTCACCGTTCTGTTGATTATTTGTGAAATGCTAACCCTGAAAAAGTAACAATATTGCTACGAAAACGGTTGTGATCCCGAGGGTAACGCGGTAAATATAGCGAATAAATGAGAGTTACCTCTCAAAAAAAGACTATAAAAAATGTGGATAAGTCAGGTAATTAAAACTGCCTGAGATAAATAATGCTGTTTATCAGCACGTTAAAGTTATTTCCACAATTGATGATTTACCTTGTAAAATAATTGTGAAAAAATTGTTTAAAAGTCACTCTGGGGGGGACTATGTTGAATACATTACAACATTCAGTGGTACATCGTTTGCCAGCCAGTTATCGACGCTGCGGTGGGCCTGTCGGCTTCACCGTAGAACCGCAAGCTGCCAATGTGTTAAACAGCGATGACGACTTGATCGGGCTGCGCCTGCTGAGCCACAACGGTGATTCTGCATGGGAAATTATGCAGAATATCAAACTGGCACTGGCTGATATGCAGCTGGAGTGTTCCGTGCTGGAGCTGGAAGGCGAGCCCTGCCTGTTTGTTCATCGGCAGGATGAATGCACCACCACCTGCCGCCTGAAGAATTTCGGCGTCGGTATTGCTGAAACCTTTGCCGGTGAACGCCGCGATTAGGTCAGGCTGAGTCTCACCACATTTGAACAAGCTTGTCCCCACCGCCAGACGTTTTGATTAAGCCTGACCCGGCCGCAGAACGTCATAACTAAACCCGTAGCAGCACGTCGATCTCGCGATCAGGCCAGCATCAGCAGCTGGCGAGTGTATTCCTGCTGTGGCGTATTAAAAATCTTCTCACATTCTCCCTGTTCGACTACTTCTCCCTGCTGTAGCACCACGACCTGATGACAAAGCGAACGCACCACCTGCAAATCGTGGCTGATAAAGATGTAGGCCAGCCGGTGCTGTTGCTGAAGCTGTTTCAGCAGGGCGAGGATCTGTTTCTGCACCGAACGGTCCAGTGACGAGGTTGGTTCATCCAGAATGATCAGCTGCGGTTGCAGGATTAGCGCGCGGGCGATGGCGATACGCTGGCGCTGACCGCCGGAAAACTCTGCCGGATAGCGCTGGCGCGTTTCGGGGTCCAGGCCGACCTCTTCCATTGCGGTAATCACCTTTGCTTCCCGCTGCCCGGCATCCAGCTCGGGGTGGTGAACCTGTAGCCCTTCTGCAATGATTTGCAGCACGTTAAGCCGCGGATTCAGCGCCGAGTTAGGGTCCTGAAACACCACCTGGATCTGACGGCGCACTGGCAGCATCTGCTTGCGGTTCCACTGGTGCAGCGGCTGGTTGTTAAACCAGATATCGCCACCGGAAGCAATCAGCCGCAGCAGCGCCAGTCCGGTGGTGCTTTTACCGGAGCCGGATTCCCCAACCAGACCGAGCGTTTCACCCGGATGCAGGCTAAAACTCAGCGATTTTAATGCATGATGATAGCCCACCGTGCGGCGCATCAGCCCCTTTTTAATCGGGAACGCTACCTGTAAGTTATCCACTTTCAGCAACGGTGCCTGTTGAGTATCCGCGGGTTCCGGCCGGCCTTCTGGCTCAGCATCCAGCAGCTGGCGAGTATAAGGATGCTGCGGTGCGGCAAAGAGCTGCTGTGTGCTGTTATGTTCCACAGCCTGGCCGTTGCGCATCACGGTTACGCTATCCGCAAGCTGGCGCACAATATTCAGGTTATGGGTGATAAACAGCAGGCCCATATTCAGCTCCTGCTTCAGCTCCTTCAGCAGGGTGAGGATCTGCGCCTGTACCGTCACATCCAGTGCGGTCGTGGGTTCGTCGGCAATTAACAGTTCGGGCTGAGTCAGCAGCGCCATAGCAATCATTACGCGCTGGCGCTCGCCGCCGGAAAGCTGGTGGGGAAAATCATTTAATCGCCTGGTTGCATTGCGGATGCCCACACGTTCCAGGCAGCTGAGCATTTCGGCCCGTGCGGCTTCCCGGCGCATCCCGCGATGCAGTGACAGCACTTCATAAAGCTGCTTTTCTATGTTGTGCAGTGGGTTTAGCGAAACCATCGGTTCCTGAAAAATCATCGCTATACGGTTACCGCGCAGGCCGCGCAGCGTGCGTTCATCGGCATGCAGCACGCTCTGACCGGCAAACTGGATATCACCCTGCGGGTAAACCACCGGCGGTGAAGGCAGTAGCCGCATCACCGACAGCGCCGTCACGCTTTTACCTGAGCCTGACTCGCCGACCAGCGCCACGGTTTCACCGGCATCCACCGAAAGCGAAAGCCCGTCCACCACGCGCCGTTCAACGCCGCCCTGGCGAAAAGCAATGCTCAGATCCTGAATCGAAAGTAGCGCCATATCAGTGTACCTTGCTCGGGTCAAAGGCGTCGCGCACGGCTTCACCAATAAAAATTAACAGTGACAGCAGGATCGCGAGCGAGAAGAAGGCGGTCAGCCCCAGCCACGGAGCCTGTAGATTATTTTTACCCTGTAGCAGGAGCTCCCCCAGCGACGGCGAACCCATTGGCAGCCCGAAGCCAAGAAAATCCAGCGAGGTCAGCGTGGTGATCGATCCGCAAAGAATAAACGGCAGGAAGGTCAGCGTGGCGACCATCGCATTCGGCAACATATGCCGCGACATAATGCGCCAGTCGCTGACCCCCATCGCCTGTGCGGCGCGGATGTAGTCGAAGTTACGCGTGCGGAGAAATTCCGCGCGAACCACGCCGACCAGGCTCATCCAGCCGAAAATCACGGTAATCGCCAGCAGCCACCAGAAGCCGGGCTGCACCACGCTGGAGAGCAGGATAATCAGGAATAACGTCGGCATGCCCGACCAGACCTCAATAATACGCTGTCCCCACAGATCGACTTTACCGCCAAAATAGCCCTGGGTTGCGCCGACGATAATGCCAATCACGCTGGAAAACAGCGTCAGCATCAGGCCAAACATCAGGGAAATCCGCGTGCCGTAGAGAATGCGTGCCAGCACGTCTCCACCGTTAGCATCGGTGCCCAGCCAGTTTTCCAGCGAGGGCGGGGAAGGGAAGGGGCGGGTGCTGGCAAAGTTAATTGTATTATCGCCGAAGCGGATTGGAGCCCAGATAGCCCAACCCGCGCTGTCCAGCCGCTGCTTCAGCCATGGGTCCTGATAATCTGCCGGGGTGTCCAGCGGCCCGCCAAAATCACTTTCGGTATAGTTCACCACCAGCGGGAAATAGGTCCGATCTTGATAGTGCACCACCAGCGGCTTATCGTTCGCCAGCAGTTCGGAGCCGAGGCAAAGCACGAAAAACACCAGGAAGATCCACAGCGACCAGTATCCGCGGCGGTTATGCTTAAACCGCGCCCAGCGGGCCTGATTAATCGGATTTAAATGGCTCATCAGCGCCCCTCGAAATCAATACGCGGATCGACCAGCGTGTAGGTGATATCGCTGATAATGTTCAGCAGTAACCCGATCAGCGTGAAAATGTACAGCGTGCCAAACATCACCGGATAATCGCGTTGAATGGTCGCGTCGTAGCCCAGCAGACCCAGGCCGTTAAGCGAGAACATCACCTCAATCAGCAGCGAGCCGGTAAAGAACATGCTGATAAAGGTGGCGGGGAAACCGGCGATCACTAACAGCATGGCGTTTCGGAACACGTGGCGGTAAAGAATTTTCTCCTCATCCAGCCCTTTGGCCCGGGCGGTAACGACGTACTGTTTGCGGATTTCATCAAGAAACGAGTTTTTAGTCAGCATGGTCAGCGTCGCAAAGCCACCGATTACCGTCGCCAGCACCGGCAGGGTGATATGCCAGAGATAGTCGGTGATTTTGCCATACCACGGCAGGCTGTCGAACTGCGGTGAGACCAGTCCGCGCAGTGGGAACCAGTCGAGGTAGCTGCCTCCGGCAAACAGCACAATCAGCATGATACCGAACAGGAAAGAGGGAATGGCGTAGCCGATGATTATCGCCGTGCTGCTCCAGATATCAAACGCGCTGCCGTTGCGTACCGCCTTCTTGATGCCCAGCGGAATCGAAACCAGATAAATAATCAGCGTGCTCCATAGCCCCAGCGTTACCGACACCGGCAGGCTTTCTTTGATCAACTGGATAACAGAGCTGCTGCGGAACAGGCTGTCGCCGAAATCAAAGCGGATATAGTTCCACAGCATGGTGAAGTAACGCTCGTGCAGCGGTTTATCAAAGCCGTAGCGCTTGGTGATCTCGGCAATCACCTCAGGATCCAGACCGCGGGAACCGCGATACTGACCGTCAGCGGGGGAGGCATTCAGCGAACTTCGCGAGTGGGCCGCGTTTTCGCCGGCAGCACCCGGCAGGCCGGTGGTCTGTCCAAACTCAATATTGGCAATGGCCTGATCGACCGGGCCACCTGGTGCAATCTGCACGATAAAAAAGTTAATGGTGATAATCGCCCACAGGGTGGGAATAATCAGCAGTAAGCGACGAAGAATATACGCACCCACAGTCAGGCTCCTTAACGACGCTGCGCCGGCAGCTGTGCGGCTTTGTTGACATCGTACCACCAGCTGTCAAAGCCCAGCGAATAGGTTGGGCGAGTGGTCGGCATCGAGAATTTATTCCAGTAAGCATAACGATCGCTGGCGCTGTACCACATGGGGATCATGTAGTAGTTCCACAGCAGCACCCGGTCCAGCACTCGTCCCAGAGCGATCAGCGCCGGTTTATCGCCCTGATGCTGGTTAATCTGTTCAATCAGATTATCGACCAGCGGACTATTGACGCCCGGCCTGTTGTAGCTGGAATTGATATAGCTGCTGGCCCAGTAAAACTGCAGGCCGGTATCGGGGGTGGCAAAAGCGGCATAGGGCGAGGGCAGCATATCGAAATCACGGCTGCGCAGGCGGGAAAGATACTGCGAGCTGTCCACCTGGCGTACATCCATGGTAATACCGATACGCGACAGATTATGTTGAAACGGTAGCACCCACTGGTCGCTGCCGCCGCTACGCAGCAGCAGTTCGAAGCGCATTGCTTTGCCGGTTTTAACGTTGACCAGCTGTCTGTTCTTTAATTCCCAACCGGCCTGTTTTAACAGATCGAGCGCCTGCAGCAGTTTGCTCCGGTCGTATCCACTGCCGTCAGTTGTCGGCGGTTGATAAATTTTATCAATGACTTCAGGTGGATACTGCCCCTTTAGCGGGGCAAGTATTTCCAGTTCGCTGGCGTCAGGGTAGTTGCGTGCAGCGTACTCTGTATTCTGGAAATAGCTGTCGACTCGCTTATAGGCATTATAAAACAGCGCCTTGTTCATCCAGTCGAAATCAAACACCAGCGACAGCGCTTCACGCACTTTCGGATCGCTAAACTGCGGACGCTGAATATTAAAGGCCAGCCAGTTGGTGTCGGTAGCGACGGTATTCGGCACCGGATCTTTGATGATATAGCCGCGTTCAAAGTTATTGCCGTTGTACTGCGTGGCCCATTTTTTTGCCGAACCTTCCGCCCGGAAATCAAACGCGCCAGCCTTAAATGCCTCGAATGCCACGTTATCATCGAGATAATAGTCGTAGCGGATTTTGTCGAAGTTAAAACGACCCTTATTCACCGGCAGGTTTGCTGCCCAGTAATCTTTTACCCGCGAGTAGGTGATTGACTGGCCGACTTTATAGGCAGTAATGCGATAGGGTCCGCTCGATGGCGGTGGGTAGGGGAGTGGCTCACCCAGATTACGATTTTTCCAGAATTTCTCCGGGAATACCGGTGATGACAACAGCGACAGCATTTTGTCGCGGTCGGACTGAGGCAGTTCAAAGCGCACCGTCAGTCGGGAAATCGCTTTAGCCGTCACCCCTTTGTAGAACACCCGATACTGCGGCACGCCCTGAGTCATAAACATATTAAAGCTAAAGGCGACATCGGCGGCGGTAATGGCGGAGCCGTCCTGGAAGCGCGCCAGCGGGTTAATGTTCACTTCCACCCAGCGATAATTGTCGGGATAGCGTGCGTATTCGGCAATCAGCGGATAGAGACTGCCCACTTCATCATCGGAAGAGGTGAACAGGCTGTCATACAGTGCTTCTGTACGCGCGCCGGGACTGCCGCGCATGGCATAGCGGTTAAAGTTATCGTAGGTGCCAATTGCCGAGAGGGTAATACTGCCGCCTTTTGGCGCAGCGGGATTGGTGTAATCAAAATGCGTGAAGCCTGTGGCGTATTTTGCAGTACCAAGCTGGGCAAAACTGTAGCTCTCATTAATCTTTTCAGCCTGCGCGCAGGCTGCGGTCAGGCTGAATAAAGCAAGGGCAACAACGCGCACAATCATGGTTTAACAGGCTCCCGAAGGTTATTGAAAAAGACAGGCAAGTCAGACTGACAGTAAAGCTAACCGGGCGCAATGATAGTTAAGCCTTTTTACCCGTTTTGACAGTTGATGCTAACCAACCAGTACCGTGCGATCGTTTGACACGGACTGGTCGATAAAATAATCCACCAGCTGGGGTACTGTTCGCGGCCGACTGAATAAATAACCCTGCATATGGGTAATACCGCCATTGATCAGCCACAGCGCCTGCTCGGCGGTTTCCACGCCTTCGGCTACCGTATTCAGATTCAGTTTCTGCGCCAGATTCAGCACGGCGTCCAGTACCGGAGAGTTAACGGTTTCAGTGCCAATGCTGAGAACAAAACCCCGATCGATCTTCAGGTAATCAAATTTAAACTTTTCCAGATAGATTAACGCACTGTGGCCGGTGCCAAAATCATCAATCGCAATTTTAATATTTTGCTGGCGGATCCAATGGAAGATTTCATCCGCGCTGTTGTCATCCACCATAGCGCGTTCGGTAATTTCGAAAATATATTCGAAATGATTTTGCGGCATGGCTTCCAGCCAATCGAGCACGTCCTGACGAAAAGTCGGGTAACTTAAATGCAGTGGGGAAAGATTAATACCCAGACGCGTTCCGGCAGGGATAATCTGGCACAGCTGATGCGCATCGCGTGCCACAAGCTGGAATAAATGCCGGGTAAGCGGAACGATCAGATTTTGGCCTTCGGCATAGCTGATAAACGAGTCGGGCGGTATTCGGCCTTCGGTCGGATGTGTCCAGCGCAACAGGGCTTCAAGCCCGTAAGTTCGCCCGGTGCTGGCTTCTATTACCGGCTGGTACTCGACGTGAAATTCGCCACGCTTCATACCCAGCTGGATCTCCTTTCCCTGGCGCTGACGCAGCAAAAGCGCAAGGAAACAGGCAAAGGCGGCGATGATGCTGAGTAACAGTCCGGCGAGAAGGATGACATGAACATCGCGCGCAGGAAGCGTCTCCCCATAGAAATAGAGCGTCATGGGGTAACCGGGAATGGAAATCGTGCGCAGCGGATGCTGCGGCAAATCTGCAAGCTTAACCACTCCGTCATTCCAGGTGGTTAACGCGTTATCTTTTGTGGCTATCGCCATTCCGGCGATCTCCAGATGACGGGAGGTCAGCAGCAGGTAAGGGGTCAGGTTAACGTTCAAAGTGACAAACACGCCGTAGGACGGGTGATTGGCATCGGACAGCCAAATGGCGATTGCGGGTTTGCCCGGAACCATTGGCGTGTCGGGGATCAGGCGAACATCCAGTGGTTTAGCTATGTCGGTTAAGGGAGAAATGCTTTTTACCGCCAGTGACATCGGTCCGGTGGCAGACGAGCAAAAGGCAACGCCGTTTTTGACCAGCAAAATGGCACGAATATTGGGTGCGAATGCGGCGCGCTGGATCAGGTCATTACGGATCTGGTCGCAGCTGGCAATACTGGCGGCGGCCTGTAAAGGCTGAAGCGTTTGCTGAAGTTCACCGAACAGATTAATGACGTAGCTTTGCGTGTAGCCAGCCAGCCGGCTGTGACTTTCGGAATGGCGGTTCCAGGTGATACTCAGGGTAATAACAATAAACAACAGAAAAAAAATAAAACCAATGGCGGCACTCAGACAGACTATCTTGCGCTGCTGGGGAACCAGTCGCGTGACGTTTGTTGGCAGTGGCATGGGGTGATATCTCCCGTTATAGCCGGTTTTTTATTATTTATTAGTAACAAACAGCTTCTCTGGTGTAAGCAATGCAGGATATAACGGCGGCGGGTTTCTGTCTTCATATTCTTTTGATTATCAATAGTTTTTTTGCTGGAAAACAGGCGAAAAAAAACGCTGCCGGGGCAGCGTCTTTTTCTCTCGTGTTTCGCAGACTTCAAACGATGAAATCAGCTTTGAGTTCGGCTCAGAACCCGTCGTGCATCGCGGTAGCGATTTTTCCAGTACGATTCGTTGAGATTAGAAATCATCACGCCGTTGCTGGTCGATGCATGTACGAAGTTGTCATTACCGATATAAATACCAACATGACGCCCCGTAGAGCCTGCGCGGAACAGAACTAAATCACCCGGGCGCAGTTTCGCGCGCTGGATACTCTTTCCGCTGTCTTCCTGTTCATAAGTGGAACGAGGAAGATCTAAACCAAACTGTTCACGAAACGTAGTCTGAACAAAGGCTGAGCAATCAATGCCACGTTTGCTGGTACCGCCTAAACGATAACGCACGCCTTTCCAGTCTGCGTATTGATCCATTAAACGGGATTTAATATCCACGTTCTGAACCATCTGTTCGAATTCATCCTGAGACGCTTGAAGTAAAAAACCATTCTGGTCTTTAACTGCATGAGTATCAGTTTGTACATTGTGCCCGCTGTTCGAACTACATGCTGACAAAAGTGCCGCAAATGCGACGGCGGGGATTGCCCGCAGGATATATCTCAGAATAGGTTGAGACTTGACCATTATGTTTGTAATCCCTTGAAGTCCTTAACGACAGAGTCGTTAGTTAAAATGCGAAACGAAACGAGATTAATTAGCGCATCACAAGATGACAATTTCGGAATCTTTAAAATGTGTTAGCGAGCACGTTTTAAAATGTAACAGACCGAAATATTTTACCCATTTTGCCTAACCGGAAACGAGGTTACCCCATTACAACGCCCATGGCGAGGGGTTTTAAGTACTTTTTTATAGGTTTTTTTGATGTGAAATAACCAGATACGCATTTGGTTAGAGAACGGACAATAATGGAGGTTTTAGCGTGCCAGACAGCACAGCTTTGTGACAGAAGGCATAGCGGCTGCGAGATTAGGAATAATCTCAAAGAATGACAGTTGGTTACCTTGTCGATCTCACCTGCCTGGACATAATGAAATGTTCTGAGTGATTTACTACGTTAGCGTGCTAATTGATTTCTAATCCGCATTAAAGATAAGAAAAATATTTATCCTTAATGCGGAATGTACTGCAGGTTTATAAGGGGAATTACCTGGCCGGTTTATATTTACCCGGTAAATGACGGTAGAGCCAGTTCACCAGATAGTCGCTGGCCGGCGTCATTAGCCACCAGCTTATTCCCACCAGCACCACGGAAAGGGAGCCGACGGCAATGTCGGTAAACCAGTGGGCGCCAATCATCACGCGCGGCATTGCAAACACCAGTACGATCAGCACCGCCACGGCAAACGCGCGGTGGCTGAAATAGCGCAGCATAAAGCAGGCGAAAATAATCAGCATCATGCCGTGGTCGCCGGGGAAACTGTCCGCTGACGAGTCTTTAGTCGGAATACCGGTCAGCTGCGAGACATGATGCACGTCCGGGAAGTATTTCGTCGGGCTGGCATGTGAAACCGGGATCAGATGGCCGAGCTGGTTCAGGCCCACGGCGGTAATCAGCATGGTGATGCCGATGGCCAGCATTCGGCGGCGGCCCTGCGGCGTTTCACGACGCCAGAAGTGCAGATACAGACCACCCATCGCCAACAGAGAGACACCGTCAAATGCGCGGAAGTTGGTGATGGCTACCAGCCACAGCAGGGGTTTACTGGTCACCATGCGGTCGTTGAACCAGTAGAAAATCCCTTTATCGATGGCAAACCACTGGCCGTGGCCTGCGGGAAGATACCAGGAGAAAAAGAGGATTAACCCCAGCGCATTGAGTAAAAGGATGGTCAGTAAGCGTTTAGTCGTCATAAATACCAGAGTGTCATTAGCTAAGTCGCGGCGTAGATTATCCCTGATAGTGTAAACGAAGTTTCAACAAAGAAGTTTGCAAACTGTTCCAATCCGCGCGCGCATCGTCGATAAGTTCGATGCGACTGTCCGGGGGCTCGGTGCTGCGGGTCTCAATATGGAAGTCTGCACCCTGACGATTAATGCTGACCATACCTTCCGCAATCCGCATGACGCCTTTCACCCGGGAAACCGGTGCCAGCCTTGCCCACTCCAGCAGGCCGATGGTATCAAACACCGTATCGCCGTTGAAAACCCAGCCGCAGGCATAGTATCCCTGGCCCTCATTCAGCGCTCGCCGCCACGGCATGTTGTCGTCAGGCTTGAGTGCCGACAGCCGCGATGGTGCGGTGCTGTGATGATGATGGGCGGGATGGGGTAATTCGCGCAGATTGCGGCGTGGGGTGTCCAGCAGCGCCGCATCAATCTCGCCGTGCTGGGTGGTAACCAGCGTGCGGCCGGAGGCTGACTGCTGCTGGAAGTTCAGCAGCGCCTGGCGGCTGGCGTCGTCCCAGCGATCCTGTTTATTAGCAATAATGATGTCGGCAGCGGCCAGCTGGTCACGGAAGTTTTCATTATCCACCACCCGTTCATCCAGCAGCTGGCGCGGATCGAGCAGGCAGAGCGTGGCGCGCAGATCGATCCAGGGTTCGTACACGCTGGCCGATAGCATATCGAGGATCTGTTTCGGATGACCCAGACCGGTAGGTTCAATCAGCAGCCGATCCGGTTTTGACTGCTTCAGCAGCATATTCAGTCCGACCTGCATGGGCAGCCCGTTTACACAGCACATACAGCCGCCGGGGATCTCTTTCAGCACGGCACCGGTTTCTGCCAGCAGCGCACCATCAATACCCACTTCGCCAAATTCGTTGACCAGTACCGCCCACTTTTCACCGTCGGGTTTATTCGCCAGTAAATGCCGCAGCGTGGTGGTTTTTCCGCTGCCAAGAAAGCCGGTGATCAAATTTACCCGGGTCATCATTGCTCCAGTTAATGCGTTTTCTTTTTGTTATAACATAACAAAAAGAGCGATGTCATTGCACATCGCCCTTGTCCGGCAGAACTAGTCTGCGCGGCTCATATAACGACGCTCGGGAATATGAATGCGGATCTTGTCACCGTTGCTGAGGTATTCCGGTACCTGGATAACCAGACCGGTGCTCATCGTTGCCGGCTTAGTACGGGCGCTGGCAGAGGCACCTTTAATACCCGGCGTGGTTTCAACAATTTCCATATCCACGGTCTGCGGCAGCTCAAGCGCCAGGATCTGGCCATCCATCGTCAGCACCTGGATGCCCGGAATGCCGCCTTCTGGCAGGAACAGCAGTTCGTCTTCGATCTGATCCTGCTTGAAGTTATACGGAGTGTAATCTTCGTCATCCATAAAGACGTATTCGTCACCGTCTATATAAGAGAAGGTGACCTGGCGGCGGCTGAGAGAAATCGTGTCGAGGATGTCATCGCCTTTGAAGCGCTCTTCAACCTTCAGTCCGGTGCGTACATCCGTGAAGCGCATTTTGTACAGCGTGGACGCACCGCGTGCGCTTGGGCTTTGCACATCAATGTCTTTTACCAACAGCAGTTTGCCGTTGTAGCTGATGGCCATACCTTTTTTGATTTCATTCGCTCTTGGCATAAAACGGATCTCACGTGGAAGAGAGGAAAATTTATCGCGACAAGGTACTCGCGCCCGGGCTTTCAGGCAAGATCTGCCTGCATGGCTAAGCGGAAAAAAGCGGGAATTGTAATCATGAGGATATCCCGAGCGTCGGTGGTTTACAGCGGATAAGGCCACACTTCACGATATAATCTGACATTCGCGACATTCTGTATCGTAACGAAAGGGCTTCTGCTAATGTGGCGCCCTGTAACTTAGCGTAGAGATTATCTGATGGAATGCCGTATTGATTGTGGAGCCTGCTGTATTGCGCCTTCCATCTCCAGTCCGATCCCGGGCATGCCCAACGGCAAGCCGGCCAACACCCGCTGTATTCAGCTTAACGATCGCAATTTGTGCAATATTTTTGGCTCCCCGCTACGACCGAAGGTGTGCGGTGGATTACAGCCTTCGCGGGATATGTGCGGCACCAGCAGCCTTGACGCGATGACCTATCTGGTGAATCTGGAAGCCGCAACGGCACCTTAGGTTCAACTTTGAGATTGGCAGAGCCACTTTGCTTAACAATAAATTGGAACTTAACACGTCCGCTCGTAAGGCGAATGTGTGATCGCACAATGCCAGATTTCAAACATTTTTTAGCATCTACATTCGATAAAATTGAGCCTTCCAATTTGAGTTGGAGCGTTAGCAATCTGATGTTTCAGTAACGCTAACTTTACTGATTTTGATAATTTACTCTGCAAAGTTCGACCAGGTACACTTTCCCTGTGGATATTTATAACAACATGAGGGAAAGAAAATGGCTATACCCGCTTATCTATGGCTTAAAGATGACGGTGGTGCAGCAATAAAAGGATCTG
The DNA here is from genome assembly GCF_016624745.1 of Erwinia sp. S43. Taxonomy (NCBI): domain Bacteria; kingdom Pseudomonadati; phylum Pseudomonadota; class Gammaproteobacteria; order Enterobacterales; family Erwiniaceae; genus Erwinia; species Erwinia sp. S43. The sequence continues at coordinate 96,088 of NZ_JACVTX010000012.1, forward strand.
TTGACGTTCAAGGGCGTGAGGGAAGCATTGAAATCACAGGGTTTTCCCATAATCTCAGTATACCCACTGATGGAATGACAGGTAAGATCACTGGCACCCGAAGACATTCTGCTGTTCTCATCCAAAAGGAATTTGATTCCTCATCGCCTTACCTCTACAAAGCTGTCGCTACTGGCCAGACACTGAAATCAGCAGAGTCCAAATGGTATCGTATCGATTACTCTGGTCAGGAAGCAGAATATTTCAACATTTTACTTGAAGGAGTGAAGGTTGTTGGTGTTTCGCCGGTGATGCACGATACCAAAGACGCTGCTAAAGAGAAGCATAATCACCTTGAGTGCGTAGAGCTTCGTTATGAAAAAATTACCTGGAAACATTGTGACGGCAATATTATTTTTTCTGATGCCTGGAATGAGAGGGCTCAGGCATGAGATACCCAACATTAGCAGCCTCACCTCACCCGCCATTCGATGTGTCTTCGTTTTCTCCGCCCGGCGTCAGCATCATAAAAAACATGATGATGGCTCGATTCCATCGCGGTCCCTCAGCACTGACTTATGCCTGGTTCTACAAGCAGGTAAGAGGGCATGGCCCTTGGGATTACAAAAACCAGTGCGGCAGGCAGTATGCTAACTTTGGTAATTTCCACTATGGCGCAGTAGGTCAGGCAGCAGGAATTTCGGAAGAAGTGCTGCTAAGGGCGGCTGGATGGGCGCAAAGCCGCGCAGGAACGAGTAAACCCGCGTTTGGTGATTGGTATCTTACTTCACCGTATGGGGATGATCCAGACGATCAGGCGTGGATTAGAATGGGAATAGACTATGCAAAACGCTCGGGTTTTTAAGAAACCATATCTGCTATTTATTCTGATGATATTTGTCATCGTCGGGATTTACCAAACGCTGCACGTCTCACTGCTCGATCAGCGGGTTATCAACAAAGTACACGTTAATAGCCTGGCTAATTTATATATCACAGAGGCGAGTGCAGGTGCCACGACCGGCTTTTCATACCGTTTCTATCTCTATGATGCAGCGAAAAGTGATAAAGAGTTTGCAACAAGCCTGGAAGGCGATATTCAGCCTTTCATGATAACTACGGATAAAGACGCATTAAAGAAGGTTGAGAACGATGCGATCTATCTGTCGATAAAAGGCACCATTTATAATTTTCAGAGCCCAGCTTCTTATGTGGTGCGGGATTCGATCTTTTCGGTTCCTGTCTATCTCAACTCCGCACCGTTCTAAGATATTAGCCGGCTTTCTTACCGGCTCTTTTCGACAAAACTATGACGTTTACCCCGTGTTCTCTAATGGATTCTTCAGGCCATCAAACCTCTGCTTAACCTCTCTTCAGCACTTTTCCCGATAAATTCCCCTGCTTTCAGCACCCCTTCAGCTAAAGCCATAGCGCCGGGGGTTTTCTGCGACAAATCTCAACAAAATGTGCGGACCGTCAAAAATCTGCTATGCCGTTTGCAGTAAAACTTGCCACAACACATCAATAACGACCACAATCCTTGAAACGTTTCAGCGTTGTCTCCGCAGGTTTTTTGCTCAGGGATAGCGCTTTTTTTCTCAAATTAGCTGAAACGATTCAAATTCAGCAGCGAGGAGAACCATGTTCCAGTTAGAACTCAACGCCATTAAGCCCGGTGCGCAGGCGTCCGACAAACAAGATGCCATTCGTCAGGTTGCCGCAGCGCTGACCGCTGCCGGTAACGTGGGCGAAGGCTACGTTAACGGTATGCTGGCCCGTGAGCAGCAGACCTCTACTTACCTGGGTAACGGTATTGCCATCCCGCACGGCACCACCGATACACGCGATCTGGTCCTGAAAACCGGCGTGCAGGTGTTCCAGTTCCCGCAGGGCATTGCCTGGGGCGACGATCAGACTGCCTACGTGGTCATCGGTATCGCCGCCAAATCAGATGAGCACCTTGCGCTGCTGCGTCAGCTGACTCACGTCCTGAGTGATGACAGCGTGGCTGAACAGCTGAAAACCACCGATTCAGCGGAAACGCTGCGCAGCCTGCTGATGGGCGAAAAGCAGGGCGCTGAGTTCAAATTCGATACCTCGCTGATTGCCAGCGACGTGGCCGCCAGCGATCTGATGACGCTTCAGGCGCTGAACGCCGGTCGTCTGCAGCAGGCTGGCGCGGTTGATGCGTCCTTCGTGAGCAGCGTCATCGGCGCGAAGCCGCTGAATCTGGGGCAGGGCATCTGGCTCAGCGATAGCACCACCGGTAACCTGGGTAGCGGCGTGGCCGTCAGCCGTGCCGCTGCACCGATCGACGTCAATGGTGAAAGCGCTTCGTTGCTGATCACCGTGGCCGTCGCCGACGACCAGCCGCTGACCGTGCTGAACTACCTGAGCGATCTGCTGATTGCCCGGAAAGCTGAACGTCTGCTGAAGGCTGATGCGGCGGGTATCCTCGCGCTGCTGACCAGCGAAGTGTCCGAACAGGCTGACGTGCTGACCGAAGAGTTCACCATTCGTAACGAACATGGCCTGCATGCCCGCCCGGGCACCGCGCTGGTCAGCGTAATCAAGCAGTTCAACTGCGACGTAACCGTCACCAACCTCGACGGCAGCGGCAAACCGGCTAACGGCCGCAGCCTGATGAAGGTTGTGGCGCTGGGCGTGAAAAAAGGCCATCGCCTGCGCTTTACCGCCAGCGGTGAAGATGCGCGCGCCGCGCTGGACGCGATTGGTGAAGCCATCGCCGCCGGTCTGGGCGAGGGGGCAGCATGAGCAGACGCGTTGCCACTATTACCCTGAACCCGGCTTACGATCTGGTGGGTTACACCCCAGAAATCGAACGCGGTGAAGTAAACCTGGTGAAAACCACCGGGCTGCACGCGGCCGGTAAAGGGATTAACGTTGCTAAGGTGCTGAAAGATCTGGGCATCGACGTGACCGTCGGCGGCTTCCTCGGCAAAGAAAACCAGGACGGCTTCCAGCATCTGTTCAGCGACCTCGGCATAGCCAACCGCTTCCAGGTGGTTGAAGGCCGCACCCGTATTAACGTCAAGCTGACCGAGAAGGGCGGCGATGTTACCGACCTGAACTTCTCCGGTTTTGAAGTCACCGGACAGGACTGGGATCGCTTCACCGCGGATTCTCTGACCTGGCTGGGCCAGTTCGACATGGTCTGCGTCAGCGGCAGCCTGCCTGCGGGCGTCGATCCTGAAGCCTTCACCGAGTGGATGACCACGTTACGCACTCACTGCCCGTGCATCATCTTCGATAGCAGCCGCGAGGCGCTGGTTGCCGGTCTGAAAGCCGCGCCGTGGCTGGTTAAACCTAACCGCCGCGAGCTGGAAATCTGGGCTGGCCGCAAGTTACCGACATTACAAGATGTGATTGAAGCAGCACATTTGCTGCGCGAGCAGGGTATTGCTCACGTGGTGATCTCACTCGGTGCCGAAGGGGCGCTGTGGGTGAATGCTTCAGGCGAATGGATTGCAAAACCACCTGCCTGTGAAGTTGTCAGCACCGTGGGTGCCGGTGATTCAATGGTTGGCGGGCTGATCTACGGCCTGCTGATGCGCGAATCCAGCGAGCACACTCTGCGTCTTGCAACCGCCGTGGCGGCAATGGCCGTCAGCCAGAGCAATGTGGGCGTTACCGATCGTACCCAGTTGGCCGCAATGATGGCGCGTGTCGACCTACAACCTTTCCATAATTAACAGCAGGAGACGCATAATGAAAACGCTGCTGATCATAGATTCTTCGCTGGGGCTGGCAACGGGCTATCTGGCAAAAAACATCACTACCGCCGCTGCGGCAAGTGCCGGACTGACGCTGACCGATAACCCGGCAGAAGCAGACCAGGTCATTGTTGCCGGTAAAAATATTCCGGCCGACAGCACGCTGAACGGTAAAGCTATTTATCTGGCGGATATCGAACAGCTGCTGCGCCAGCCTGCCGACGTGCTGGCGAAAGCGCAGACCGATGCCCAGCTATACCAGGCACCGGTTTCCGTAGCGAAAGCGGCTGCGCCTGCCGCTGGCCCGAAACGTATTGTAGCGGTGACCGCCTGCCCGACCGGCGTAGCACACACCTTTATGGCGGCGGAAGCCATCGACACCGAAGCGAAAAAACGCGGCTGGTGGGTGAAGGTTGAAACCCGTGGTTCCGTTGGTGCAGGCAATGCCATCACTCCGGAAGAGGTCGCGGCGGCCGATCTGGTTATCGTTGCGGCGGACATCGAAGTGGACCTGGCCAAGTTTGCCGGCAAGCCAATGTATCGTACCTCTACTGGTCTGGCGCTGAAGAAAACCGCGCAGGAGCTGGATAAAGCCGTGGCGGAAGCCAAGCCTTATCAGCCGCAGGGCGGTCAGGCTTCATCCCAGAGTGAAGACAAGAAAGAGAAAACCGGGGCTTACCGTCACCTGCTGACCGGCGTGTCTTACATGCTGCCGATGGTGGTTGCCGGTGGTCTGAGCATCGCGCTGTCGTTCGCGTTCGGTATCACCGCGTTTAAAGAGCAGGGCACGCTGGCTGCGGCACTGATGCAGATTGGTGGCGGCAGCGCATTTGCGCTGATGGTGCCGGTACTGGCAGGCTTTATCGCCTTCTCCATTGCTGACCGTCCGGGTCTGACTCCGGGTCTGATTGGCGGTATGATCGCCACCAGCATCAACGCAGGCTTCCTCGGCGGTATTATTGCTGGTTTCATTGCCGGTTATGCGGCGAAGTTCCTCAGTCAGAAGGTGAAGCTGCCAACCAGTATGGAAGCACTGAAGCCGATTCTGATTATTCCGCTGGTCGCCAGTCTGATCACCGGTCTGCTGATGATCTACGTGGTGGGCAAACCGGTTGCCGGTATCATGTCTGGCCTGACTACCTGGCTGGCTAACATGGGTACGGCGAACGCTGTACTGCTGGGTGCGGTTCTGGGCGGCATGATGTGTACTGATATGGGTGGCCCGGTGAACAAAGTGGCTTACGCATTCGGTGTGGGTCTGCTCAGTTCTTCAACCTACGGACCGATGGCGGCGATTATGGCTGCCGGTATGGTGCCACCGCTGGCGATGGGTCTGGCGACGATTGTTGCACGTAAAAAGTTCAACAAAGGTCAGCAGGAAGGCGGCAAAGCTGCGCTGGTTCTGGGTCTGTGCTTTATCTCTGAAGGTGCGATTCCGTTTGCGGCCCGCGATCCGATGCGCGTACTGCCATGCTGTATCGTGGGTGGCGCGGTAACCGGCGCTATCTCCATGGCGATTGGTGCCAAACTGATGGCACCGCACGGCGGTCTGTTTGTTCTGCTGATCCCGGGTGCAATCACTCCGGTACTGGGTTACCTGATGGCGATTATCGTCGGTACGCTGGTGGCAGGTCTGGCTTACGCGGTGCTGAAGCGCCCGGAAGTGGAAACGGCGAAAGCGTAATTTCCAGTCGGGCCGGGTAATACGCCTCGCCTCGATAGCAAAACGGCCTCGCTACTGCGGGGCCGTTTTTTTACGTCTGACTTCTACGTCTGCGTTTTTACTTCTGCTCTGACTTCAGCCAGGCAATTTCATCCTTCCAGATTTCCGGATCGATGGTTTCCAGAATCATTGGAATACCGTCAAATCGCGCATCTTTCATCAGCCAGCTAAATACCGTCTTACCGATATTACCCTCGCCGAGGCTGTGATGGCGGTCAACGCGGCTGTTAAACTCGCTCTTCGCATCGTTCAGGTGCATCCCTCGCAGGTAGCGGAAGCCGACAATCCGCTCAAACTCCTCGAAGGTTTTCACGCACTCTTCTTCGGTACGCAGATCGTAACCACCGGCAAAAGCGTGGCAGGTATCGATGCAGACGCCAACGCGGGACTTATCCTCCACGCCATCGATAATCGCCGCCAGGTGCTCAAAGCGGAAGCCAAGATTACTGCCCTGGCCAGCGGTGTTTTCGATCACCGCCGTAACACCCTCGGTCTGGTCGAGTACGATATTGATCGACTCTGCGATACGCTTCAGACACTCGTCTTCACTAATCTGTTGAAGATGGCTGCCGGGATGGAAATTCAGCAGCGTCAGACCCAGCTGCTGGCAGCGGGTGACTTCATCAAGGAAGGCGGCGCGTGATTTTTCAAGGGCTTCCTCAACCGGATGCCCAAGGTTAATCAGATAGCTGTCGTGTGGCAGGATCTGGCCGGGGCCGTAATTGTATTGCTCACAGGCGCTGCGAAAGGCGGCAATCCCCTCGTCCGTCAGCGGTGCCGCGCGCCACTGGCGCTGATTTTTGGTGAACAGCGCAAAGGCAGTTGCTTCCAGTTCAAAGGCGCGTTTAACTGCCTGATCCACGCCGCCCGCTGCGCTGACGTGAGCACCGATAAATTTCATGCCGTTCTCCTGTTAATGGCCTGGGTCATTCCCGGCTATGATAACCGGAAACGCGGCCAGATTATGCCATCAAATGGTCGGCCAGCAGGTTAATCGCACCGCCGCCCACAATCAGCCAGATAAACAGCAGCAGGCCCAGCAGCAGCGGCCGCAGCCCGGCACGTTTCAAATGGTCAAAGCGGGTGGTGACGCCCAGTGCAGCCATTGCCATAGCCAGCATCACGTTATCCAGCTGATTAATGGTGCCGATCATCTCTTGCGGTAGCAGATGCAAAGAATTGAACAGGGCAACAGCGATAAACAACAGGGCAAACCACGGAAAGCTCACCTTTGGCTTCTGAATACCGTGGTCAGAGGCGGGACGCAGACGTCGGATCTGCCAGCTGAGGAGCACCAGGAAGGGAGCCAGCATCATCACCCGCAGCATTTTAGCAATCACAGCCGTATTTTCCGCCTGCGTACCGAGGGTATGCCCGGTGGCAACAACCTGTGCCACTTCATGCAGGGTGGAGCCGATAAAAATGCCGTAGCTTTCTGCGGTAACTGACGGGAACAGTGCTTCTGCCAGCGGATACAATAAAGGATAAAGAAAGATAGCCAGGGTGCCGAACAGGACCACGGTGGCAACGGCGACGGTGACTTTGGCCGGATCGGCTTTTACCACCGGCTCGGTTGCCAGAATCGCTGCCGCGCCGCAGATGCTGCTACCCGCACCGATAAGCCAGACGGTTTCGCGATCGAGATCAAAAACTTTGCGTCCCAGCCAGCAGGCAAGGAAAAACGTCGAGCTGAGAACCAGCATATCAATCACAATACCGCTGATGCCTACGTCGGCAATTTGCTGGAAGGTCAGACGAAAACCGTACAGAACGATCCCCACACGCAAAAGTTTTTGTTTGGCGAAAGCCACCCCATCGTTACAGGGCCGGGTAATATAGGGATAAACCGTATTGCCGATAAGGATACCGAAGACAATAGCCAGCGTCAGTGCGCCCAGCCCCAGTCCTGAAAGCTGCGGGTTGCTCCCGGCGGCGATCGCCAGGGTGGCAATCCCTGCCACCAGCGCCAGTCCGGGTATAAACTTAACGGGAGCAGGGAGCGGTTTGGTGTAAGTCATGTCGGTCATATCGGTTTCTCCTTAAAAGCCACGTCGATCATGTAAGAATTCGGCTTAAAAGAGAAATTGATAATATTTTTATTATAAACCACTATTAGTGTTAAGCGGCGTCGGCGGAGGGCTGGAATCGCGGCACGTTTTGCAAGGCTGTATCTTTATATTAAGGAAGCATTATGCACATCACTTTACGCCAGCTGGAAGTCTTTACCGAGGTACTCAAAAGCGGGTCAACAACCCAGGCCTCTCTGGTGTTGGCCTTGTCCCAGTCCGCGGTCAGTGCCGCGCTGGCCGATCTTGAAGGCCAGCTTGACGTTAAGCTTTTCGATCGCGTTGGCAAACGGCTGGTGATCAATGAGCACGGACGCCTGCTGTATCCGCGTGCGGTTGGCCTGCTGGAGCAGGCGCAGGAGATCGAACAGCTATTTCGTGAAGACAATGGCTCCCTGCGCATTGCCGCCAGCAGCACCATCGGCAACTACCTGCTGCCGGGGATGATCGCCCACTACCGTCGTGATTTTCCATTATTGCCGCTTGAACTTAGCGTGGGGAACAGCCAGGAGGTGATCAATGACGTCGCTGATTTCCGTGTTGATATCGGGCTGATTGAGGGGCCATGCCACATGCCCGAGTTGATTACCGAACCGTGGATGGAAGATGAGCTGGTGGTGTTTGCTGCGCCGGGTGCGGATATTCTGAGCCATCCGGTGACGCTGCAAAGCCTGGCGGCGGCACCGTGGATCTTACGCGAACAGGGCTCCGGGACCCGCGAAATCGTCGACTATCTGCTGCTTTCCCACCTGCCGCAGTTCGACCTGGCGCTAGAATTGGGTAATTCCGAAGCAATAAAAAACGCGGTGCGGCACGGAATGGGCATCAGCTGTCTGTCACGCCGGACCATTGCCGAACAGCTGGAGCTGGGAACGCTGGTGGAAGTCCCGCTGCCGCTGCCGAAGCTGAAACGCACCCTGTACCGGATCTGCCACCGGCAGAAGCATGTATCAAAAGCCCTGAGCCGTTTTCTCAGCTACTGCAAAGAGTAACAGGTAGTTGTCATTGCTGGTGCGGCGGGAAAACCGTCGCAGCGTTGCCGTTGTCATCACGTCTTATTCTAATGATCGCCGGACGATCATGAAGCTAACTTATAACGTCGCGTTATCGCTATACGCTCCCCGGTAGTTTGTTACAATCGCGCCTCATTTTAGAAAAGCACAGCGATTAAACATGGATCATGACATAAAAACAACACAACAGCCTGGGTTAAGGCGTGAACTCAAAGCTCGTCACTTAACGATGATCGCCATTGGCGGTTCAATTGGTACCGGTCTCTTCGTCGCTTCAGGTGCGACCATCTCTCAGGCGGGACCGGGCGGAGCGCTGCTTTCCTACGCGCTGATTGGCCTGATGGTCTACTTCCTGATGACCAGCCTTGGTGAGCTTGCCGCGTATATGCCGGTATCCGGCTCATTCTCCACCTACGGTGCAAAATACGTAGAAGAAGGCTTCGGATTCGCTCTTGGCTGGAACTACTGGTACAACTGGGCGGTGACTATCGCCGTTGACCTGGTGGCCTCGCAGCTGGTGATGAGCTGGTGGTTCCCGGACACCCCGGGTTGGATCTGGAGTGCCTTATTCCTCTGTGTGATCTTCCTGCTTAACTATATTTCGGTGAAAGGCTTCGGTGAGGCGGAATACTGGTTCTCGCTGATTAAAGTCGCGACCGTAATTATCTTTATTATTGTCGGCGTTGCGATGATCGTCGGCATTTTGCGCGGCGGCGAAAGCGCCGGCTGGCATAACTGGCAGATTGGCGATGCGCCGTTCGCCGGGGGCTTCGCGGCGATGATCGGCGTGGCGATGATTGTCGGTTTCTCCTTCCAGGGAACCGAACTTATCGGTATTGCTGCGGGTGAATCTGAAGATCCGGGTAAAAATATCCCGCGTGCGGTGCGTCAGGTGTTCTGGCGTATCCTGCTGTTCTACGTCTTTGCGATTCTGGTGATCAGCCTGATCATCCCGTACACCGATCCAAGCTTGCTGCGCAACGATGTTAAAGATATCAGCGTCAGCCCGTTCACTCTGGTGTTCCAGCATGCAGGCCTGCTGTCGGCGGCGGCGGTGATGAATGCGGTGATCCTGACGGCGGTGCTGTCGGCGGGTAACTCCGGCATGTACGCCTCCACGCGTATGCTCTACGCGCTGGCCTGTGAAGGCAAAGCGCCGCGCATTTTCAGCAAGCTGTCGAAGGGGGGGGTACCGCGTAACGCGCTGTACGCGACCACCGTGATTGCGGGTCTGTGCTTCCTGACCTCAATCTTTGGTAATCAGACCGTGTATCTGTGGCTGCTGAATACCTCCGGGATGACCGGGTTTATCGCCTGGCTGGGAATTGCCATCAGCCACTATCGCTTCCGTAAGGGCTACGTCGCCCAGGGCCGCGATGTGGCAGACTTGCCTTACCGTTCCGGTTTCTTCCCGCTGGGGCCGATTTTCGCCTTCGTGCTGTGCCTGATCATCACTCTGGGCCAGAACTATCAGGCGTTCCTGGCCGATAAGATTGACTGGTACGGTGCGGCAGCAACCTATATCGGGATTCCACTGTTCCTGATTATCTGGTTCGGCTATAAGCTGACGCGCAAGACGCGGTTTGTGAAATACAGCGAGATGGAATTTCCAAAATTAGATAAGTGATATTGCTGAATATCTTCAAAGGCGCGAATTTCGCGCCTTTTTTATCTCCCACGCGCGGGTACAAATATTATTGATAAGTATTATCATTAGCTTTATTTTTCCCTCCATAATTTCTACAATCTTGCCTTTCTCCCGGCCAGGGAACGATCCGGGGCTTTCCCGAACAGGTATTGAAGATGAGTGTGACCCACGATCCCGTAAAGTTATCCGAAGTAACGCCACCCGTTAGTGCAATGGGGCGCTATCACCGGGTACTGAAGCACCGTTATCTGATGATGGGGGTGCTGTTTCTGGCGATTGTTGCCTCATTAATCCTTGATTTTACCCTTGGACCGTCCGGCCTGACGCTGCACGCGCTGTGGCAAACTCTGCTTTCCCCTGAATCCGTCGATGCCGGTACCCGAGTTATCGTCTGGGATATCCGCCTGCCGTATGCGCTGATGGCAGTGGTAGTGGGTCTTGCGCTGGGGCTGGCCGGTGCCGAAATGCAGACCATCCTCAATAACCCGCTGGCCAGTCCGTTTACCCTTGGCGTTTCTTCCGCCGCCGCTTTTGGTGCCGCGCTGGCGATTGTGCTGGGCATTGGTATTCCCGGCATTCCCGATCAGTGGTTCATTTCCGCCAACGCCTTTGTCTTCGCGCTGTTTGCCGCACTGATGCTGGATGCGGTCACCCGCTGGACCAAAGTCGCTACCTCTGGCGTGGTGCTGTTCGGTATCGCGCTGGTGTTTACCTTTAACGCGCTGGTCTCGATGATGCAGTTTATCGCCAGCGAAGACACCCTGCAGGGGCTGGTGTTCTGGACCATGGGCAGCCTGGCGCGCGCTTCATGGGACAAGCTGGGTGTGCTGTGCCTGGCGCTGTTGATTCTGGTGCCGCTGTCGTTGCTCAGTTCGTGGAAGCTGACGGCGCTGCGCCTCGGTGAAGATCGCGCAGTCAGCTTCGGCATTGACGTGCGCCGCCTGCGTCTGGCAACCCTGCTGCGTATCAGTATTCTCTCCGCGCTGTCGGTGGCCTTCGTCGGGCCAATCGGCTTTATCGGCCTGGTGGCACCGCATATCGCGCGCATGATTTTCGGTGAAGATCACCGCTTCTATCTACCCGCCAGTGCGCTGACCGGTGCGCTGGTGCTGTCGATGGCTTCCGTCGTCTCGAAGAACATTATCCCCGGCGTGATCATTCCGGTTGGCATCGTCACCTCGCTGGTCGGCGTGCCGTTCTTCCTGAGTATTATTCTGCGCCATCGGGGGAATATCTGATGCAGGGACTGAAAATCAGCGGTTTCAACGCCGGCTATCCAAAGCGCCAGATCATTACCAACCTCAACGTGCCTCTTTTGCCACGCGGAAAAATTACCGTGCTGCTGGGGCCGAACGGCTGCGGTAAGTCGACGCTGCTGCGTTCGCTGGCGGGCCTGAACCGCGCGAAAGGTGAAATGTGGCTTAACGGTGAAGAGCTGATGACGCTGCCGTTTGCCCAGCGCGCCAGCCGCGTAGTGTATCTGCCGCAGTCGCTGCCTGCCGGGGTGCACCTGCACGTGCTGGAGTCGATTATCGTTGCCCAGCGGGCCTCCGGCGGGCGCAGCAGCGCGGCCAGTGAAGCTGAAGTGATGGAGCTGCTGGAGCAGTTGGGCATTGCACATCTGGCGATGAGCTATCTGGACCAGCTTTCCGGCGGGCAGAAGCAGCTGGTGGGCCTGGCACAATCGCTGATCCGCCGCCCTGGCCTGCTGCTGCTTGATGAGCCGCTCAGCGCACTGGATTTAAATTATCAGTTCCATGTGATGGAGCTGGTGCGCCGCGAAACGGAGAAGCGAAATATCGTCACCGTCGTGGTGGTCCACGATATCAATATCGCCCTGCGCCACGGCCAGCACGTGTTGATGCTGCAAAACGGTGAACTGATTGCTGATGGTTTACCGGAAGACGTGATTACGCCGGAGAGTCTTGCGCGCGTGTACGGCGTTCGTGGTCGAATTGAACGCTGTACGTTGGGAACGCCGCAGGTATTAATCGATGGATTAGTTGAAGCACCCTCTTTTTAGTTCTGGCAAGTGCGCGCCGGGGCCCGTCCAGCCCCGGTAATTTACCGCGCAGGACAAGCGTCAATTAACCGGAATATAACCGGAAAATCGAGCGGAGACACTCCGCCAATGAAGTCAGTGACGGCCTGTGCCGTCATCCTTTTATTTGTTACTGCATTGCATACATGGAGAAAGTTATGTTTAGGTTGAACCCTGTCATGCGCGGGGGCCTCTGCGCGTCTGCTATTATTTTATCCTTCCCGCTGCTGGCTGAAGACGTTGAAGTTGAAGAAGCGAAACAACGTGAGCAGCAAATGGTGGTTACCGCTTCGGCAACCGAAGTGAATCTGAAAGATGCACCCGCCAGTATCAGCGTGATCACCGCCGAAGATATTCAGCGCCGTCCGGTGCAGAACCTGCGCGACGTGCTGCGTGACGTTCCCGGCGTACAGCTGACCAACGAGGGCGATAACCGCAAGGGCGTCAGTCTGCGCGGCCTCAACAGCAGCTATACGCTGATCCTGGTCGACGGCAAGCGCGTGAACTCGCGTAACGCTGCCTTCCGCCACAACGACTTTGACCTGAACTGGATACCGGCCGATGCCATTGAGCGTATCGAAGTGGTTCGCGGGCCGATGTCCTCGCTGTACGGTTCCGATGCGCTGGGTGGCGTGGTGAACATCATTACCCGTAAAGTCGGTAAAGCCTGGCACGGTACGCTAAGCGCCGACACCACGGTGCAGGAACACCGCGATCGCGGTGACAGCTATAACGGCGGTTTCTTCACCAGCGGCCCGCTGATTGACGATCTGCTGGGCGTGAAGGTGTACGGCAATCTTGGCAAGCGCGAAAAAGACAAACAGCAGCAGTCCGACACGGGCGCTAACGGCCTGTCTCCGCGCATTGAGGGCTACACCAACCGCAATACCAACGTGGAATTCGCGCTGACCCCGACCAAAGAGCAGGATATCAGCCTCGGCTACGGCTTCGACCGCCAGGACCGTGATTCCGACTCGCTGGATAAAAACCGCATTGAGCGCCAGAACTATTCTCTTGGCCACAACGGCCGCTGGGACTGGGGCAACACCGAGCTGCGCTTCTACGGCGATCGCGTTGAAAACTACAACAGCAGCGCCGGTAACGCGGTAGCGAGAAATAACTCGCTGGACGGAAAACTGGTCCTGCCGCTGGCGGATATCAACCAGATGCTGACCTTCGGCGGTGAAGTGCGCCACGATAAGCTGGAAGACAGCGGCACCCTGAAAGGCAGCGGGAAAACCTCCGCCAGCCAGTACGCGCTGTTTGTGGAAGACGAGTGGCGGATTATTGATTCGCTGGCGCTGACCACCGGCGTGCGTATGGACGATCACCAGACCTTCGGCGATCACTGGAGCCCGCGTGCCTACCTGGTGTATAACGCCACGGATACCATTACCGTGAAGGGCGGCTGGGCCAACGCCTTTAAAGCACCTTCACTGCTGCAGCTGAGCCCGGACTGGCAGAGCGGTTCCTGCCGGGGCAGCTGTACCATTGTCGGCAGCAAAGAGCTGAAGCCGGAAACCAGCGAAAGCTTTGAGCTGGGTCTGTATTACGCCGGGGAAGAAGGGCTGCTGGAGGGCGTGACCGGCAGCGTGACCGCCTTCCAGAATAACGTTGACGATATGATCGATATTGCCCGGACGGCCAACGCCGCGCTGGCACCGAGCTACCCGAACTACGTGGGCGTGGATGAAAACGGGAATCCGACTTTCCGCTACTACAACGTCAACAAGGCGCGTATCACCGGTGTGGAAACCGAAGTCACAGTGCCGTTTAACGACCAGTGGAAGCTGACGCTGAACTACACCTACACCGACGGGCGTAACCTGAGCGGCGGTGGCAATAAACCGCTGCAGGAGCTGCCGCTGCACACCGCCAACAGTACCCTGGACTGGAAGCCGCTGCAGGACTGGTCATTCTTCCTGCAGGCTAACTACTCCGGCCAGCGCCGTTCGCTGACCGCAGACGGCCCAACGCCGGGCGGTTACGTGCTGTGGAATACCGGGGGAGCCTGGCAGGCGACCAAAGCGGTCAAGCTGCGCGCCGGGGTGATGAACCTGGGTGATAAAGACCTGAACCGCGACGACTACACCTTTAACGAAGACGGTCGTCGTTACTTTGCCGCGGTAGATTACTCCTTCTAATCCCCGCCGGGGTCAGCGGTGCAAGCCGCTGGCCCCAAACTGTCCACTACACCAGCAAATACTTTGCGTGGAAGCGCAAATGGTCCTCAATAAAGCTGCTGATAAAGAAGTAGCTGTGGTCGTAGCCCGGCTGTACGCGCACGGTCAGCGGGAAGTCCACCTCGCGGGCAATCTCTTCCAGGCGTTCAGGCCGAAGCTGATCGGCAAGGAACTGATCGCTGTCTCCCTGATCGATCAGCACCGGTAACTGGTTAGCGCTGTTGCGCATCAGCCAGCAGCTGTCGTACTCCTTCCAGCTTTCCACATCATCGCCCAGGTAGGCACGGAAGGCTTTCTGCCCCCACGGCACTTCCAGCGGATTGACGATCGGTGCAAAGGCGGAGGCCGAACTGAAGCGGCCCGGGTTGCGCAGTGCAATGGTCAGTGCACCGTGGCCACCCATCGAGTGCCCCATAATCGCCTGACGATCGCTGACGCTGAAGTTACCGGCAACCAGCGCGGGTAGCTCGCTGTTGATGTAGTCGTACATCTTAAAATTGGCCGACCACGGCGCTTCGGTCGCGTTAAGGTAGAAACCGGCCCCCTGGCCGAGGTCGTAACCTTCATCGTTGGCCACGCCTTCGCCGCGCGGGCTGGTATCCGGCATCACCAGTACCAGACCCAGCTCGGCCGCTACGCGCTGTGCGCCGGACTTCACGCTGAAGTTTTCATCGGTGCAGGTTAAACCGGCAAGGCACCAGACCACCGGCGGCGGCGTGCCGTCTTTCGGGCCGGGTAAGAAGATGCTGAAGGTCATGCTGCAGTTCAGGCTGCTGGACAGATGGCGGTAGCGCTGCTGCCAGCCGCCGTACAGTCGGTGTTCTTCAAGTAGCTCCAGAGTGGATGGCATGTATCCTCCTGATGTTGTCTGTCGTCGTTCAGAATCAGGCCCGCCGGAGCAGGCCCGTCTCTGACTATAGCTTACCGTTGCCCGGCTATTATTTATTGAAGTGCACCACGGAGCGGATCGATTTGCCGGAGTGCATCAGCTCGAACGCCTCGTTGATGTCTTCCAGCGGCATGGTGTGGGTAATAAAGTCGTTCAGCTGGAACTCGCCGTTCATATAGCGATCGACAATGCCCGGCAGCTGCGAGCGGCCCTTCACACCGCCGAAAGCGGAACCGCGCCAAACGCGGCCGGTCACCAGCTGGAACGGACGGGTGGCAATTTCTTCGCCCGCACCGGCCACGCCGATAATCACCGATTCGCCCCAGCCTTTGTGGCAGCACTCCAGCGCGGAACGCATCACGTTAACGTTGCCGATGCACTCAAAGGAGAAGTCGACGCCGCCGTCGGTCATCTCAACGATCACTTCCTGAATGGGTTTATCGAAATCTTTCGGGTTGATCAGATCGGTAGCGCCCAGCTTGGTGGCCAGATCGAACTTGCTGGTATTGATATCCACGCCGATGATGCGACCGGCTTTCGCCATCTTCGCACCGATAATCGCCGACAGGCCAATGCCGCCCAGGCCGAAGATCGCCACGGTGTCGCCTTCTTTTACCTTCGCGGTGTTCAGCACGGCGCCCATACCGGTGGTTACGCCACAGCCCAGCAGGCAGACTTCTTCCAGCGGGGCTTCTTTGCTGATTTTAGCCAGTGAGATTTCCGGCACGACGGTGTACTCGGAGAAGGTAGAGGTGCCCATATAGTGGAAGATAGGCTGACCGTCTTTAAAGAAGCGGGTTGTACCGTCCGGCATCAGACCTTTACCCTGGGTGGCGCGGATCGCCTGGCAGAGGTTGGTCTTGCCGGACAGACAGAATTTACATTTGCCGCATTCCGGCGTGTACAGCGGGATCACGTGATCGCCCACGGCAACGCTGGTCACGCCTTCGCCCACGGCTTCAACAATACCGCCGCCTTCGTGGCCCAGCACCGCCGGGAACACGCCCTCAGGATCTTTACCCGACAGGGTATAGGCGTCGGTATGGCACACGCCGGTGGCGGTGATGCGCACCAGCACTTCGCCTTTCTGCGGCGGCATCAGATCCAGTTCTTCAATCTTCAGCGGCTCACCGGCGGCCCAGGCTACGGCGGCACGTGTTTTAATCATCTGCATTTTATGCTCCTGTCAGTTACTCCGATCCGGCGGTTTCCGGTCGTGAGCAGGGTGTTTAAGGTTAAGAGAGGGTGATAAGCCCGGTCAGTCGCTGGACTTATTATCAAACTGTTCAATAATCAGGTACTTCAACGCTTCAACATTTGGCGTGAAGGCATCACGCCGCCACACCAGCCGCGTGTCGGTATCGCGGAATTCCGCCGACAGCGGATGCTGGCGCACACGTTCATGGCCCGGCAGCAGCGTCAGCACGCCTTCCGGCAGCATGGCGATACCGCCGCCGCTGGCGACGCAGGCCAGCATCGCGTGATAAGAGGGAATATCCATCACCGGTCCGTGCTGCACGCCGTCGGCAAGAAACCAGTTTTCAAAACGCTGGCGGTAAGAGCAGCTGGGGCGAAAGGTAAACAGCGTGGCCCCGGCTGCGTCCGCCGGGCCGGCGATTGGCGGATGCTCAAGGCTGGAGATCAGCACCAGCCGTTCGGAAAAGGCCACGCAGCTGTTCAGCTCGTCCATATTGACCGGCCCGTCGGAGAGGGCGGCGGCCAGCGTGCCCGCGCGTACCTGCTCGAGGATTTCGCCGGAGGTGCCGGTGGTCAGCGACAGGGTGACGTTTTTATAACGCTGATGAAATTCAGCCAGCAGCGAGGGCAGGCGGCTGGCGGCGGTGCTCTCCATCGAGCCCAGCGCAAAGTGCCCGGCGGGTTCACCGCTGTGGGCCATCGCCATCGCTTCGGCGCTGAGTGCCAGAATGCGCTGCGCGTAGCAGAGAAAGTTATGCCCCATCGGAGACAGCCGCAGGCGCTGCTTTTCGCGAATAAACAGGTCCGTGCCGAGTTCCTCTTCCAGCTGGCGCAGGCGAGTGGTGAGGTTAGAGGGTACGCGGTTAAGCTGTTCCGCCGCGCGAACAACCGAGCCGCTGTCGGCAACGGCGCAGAACATTTTAAGCTGGGTCAGGTCCATATTCTTTTTTCGTAAGCAACTTTGTGTGAATTATTCACTTTTTGAGAGTTTACCGATCGCATAGACTACTGGCAATGAAAATCGGGCATGGGAGAACAAAATGGCAGTGCGTGTGGCATTCAGCGCGTTTCTGGCGCTGGTGGTAGCAATGGGGATCGGGCGTTTCGCCTTTACCCCGCAGGTTCCTTTAATGATAGACGATCGCCAGCTGTCGCTGACCAGCGCCGGGGTGGTTGCCGCCTTAAACTACCTCGGCTATCTGTTTGGCTCCTGGGACGCAATGCGCGCCACCCGGCGGGTGGAGTGGCGACTTCAGGCGGGAATTTGGGGCGCGGTGGCGCTGACGCTGCTTTCCGCCTGCATCGCGGGGCCGTGGTGGCACGGCGTGGTGCGTTTTCTTATCGGCTGGGCCAGCGGCTGGGCGATGGTTCTTATCGCCGCGTGGAGTAATGAACAGCTGCATCACTACGGGCGCCCGGCGCTCAGCGCGGCGGTGTTTGCCGGGCCGGGCACCGGAATTTTCCTCAGCGGAATGATGGCGGTGCTGCTGCATCACTGGCAGATTGGTGCCGCCATGGCCTGGCTGGCCTACGGCGTGATGGCGCTGCTGCTGGTTCTGCTGATTGCCCGCAACCTGCCGCGCAGCGGCCAGCTGCATCGTCCTGACATCGCGCCGGAGCCGCTGAAGCTGACCGCCGGTCTGAAAAAACTGGTCTGGAGCTACAGCCTGGCGGGGTTCGGCTATATCCTGCCGGCGACGTTCCTGTCGCAGATGGCGGCGGCACGCTTTCCCGGCAGCGCCTTTGCCCAATTCGCCTGGCCGGTGTTCGGCGGTGCGGCGGTGGTGGGCATTATCGCGGGGATTCTCACCCGCCGTTACGGCTACAGCAACCGGCGGCTGGCGTACGTACTGGTATTGCAGGCCGTCGGCGTATTCGCGTCCGATCTGCTGCCGGGGATCGGGGGACTGGTGCTGGGCGCGGTGCTGGTCGGCGGCGGTTTCCTCTGCGTGGTGCAGCTGTCCCTGCAGTACGGTCGCGAACTGGCACCGCGGCATACCCGCTATCTGGCCGGGCTGCTGACCACCGGCTATGCCCTCGGTCAGCTGGTGGGGCCGCTGCTGTCGGCGATATCCACCGCACTGGTCGGGCGACTGGAACCGGCGCTGTACGTGGCGGGGGTGGCGCTGCTGGTGGCCGCCGTGCTGGTCTGGCGACGCGATGCGGCGGCTGAATGAAACAGTTTCATCGACAATTAAATTGATTCACTGGATCGCGCGCCGATTGTATTACAAAATACCGCCTCAGAAATTTCGCCGGGCCCGTTGCGCCCGGCTGGTCACCTGCTGGAGAAGAAAATCACATGGCGACGTTGAGTCAGGAAGCCGCACTTGTTCATGAAGCACTGCTTGCTCGTGGGCTGGAAACCCCGCTACGCGCTCCCGTGCGTGAAATGGATGACGAAACCCGCAGACAGCTGATTGCCGGCCATATGACCGAAATTATGCAGCTGCTGAACCTCGATCTGGACGATGACAGCCTGCGCGAAACCCCGCAGCGTATTGCCAAAATGTACGTGAATGAAGTGTTTTCCGGCCTGGATTACGCCAACTTCCCGAAAATTACCGTGATCGAAAATAAAATGAAGGTTGATGAAATGGTGACGGTGCGTGATATCACGCTGACCAGCACCTGCGAGCATCACTTCGTGATTATCGACGGTAAGGCAACCGTGGCCTATATCCCGAAAGATAAAGTGATTGGCCTGTCGAAGATCAACCGCATCGTGCAGTTCTTCTCTTCGCGCCCACAGGTGCAGGAACGACTGACGCAGCAGATCCTCGTGGCGCTGCAAACGCTGCTCGGCACCAACAACGTCGCGGTGTCCATCGACGCGGTGCACTACTGCGTGAAGGCGCGCGGCATTCGCGATGCCACCAGCGCCACCACCACGACCTCCCTGGGCGGGCTGTTCAAGTCCAGCCAGAATACCCGGCAGGAGTTCCTGCGTGCGGTACGTCACAGCTGATTGACAGCCTGAGGCGACATCCTGCACTGTAGGGGCAGGCCGGTTTTGCCGGTCTGCCCGTTGTCGATCCACGCCCGGGCGACCGGAAGAGATGAACCTCCCTGGATGAATGCACCCGTAACCCGTATTGCCACGCTGGATTTTATCCGCGGGGTCGCCATTCTTGGCATCCTGCTACTGAACATCACCTCTTTTGCCTTACCGAAAGCCGCCTACCTTAATCCGGCCTGGCACGGCATGCCTGCCGCTTCCGAGCTGTGGGTCTGGTCGGCGATGGATCTGCTGGCGCAGGCTAAATTCCTGACCCTGTTTGCCATTCTGTTCGGTGCCGGGCTACAGATGCTGCTGCCGCGCGGTAAGCGCTGGCTACAGTCGCGGCTTTCGTGGCTGGTGATCTTCGGGCTGCTGCACGGCCTGCTGTTCTGGGAAGGGGATATTCTGCTGGCGTACGGCCTTGTGGGGCTGGTGGTGTGGCGAATGATCCGCGATGTGCCCGGCACGCGGCAGCTGTTTAATACCGGCCTGATGCTGTATGTGGTCGGCAGCGCCATTCTGGTGGTGCTGGGAATGGCCTCCGGGCCAAATCCCAACAGCTCGTGGCTACCCGGTGCCGCAGACATCCAATATGAAACCTTCTGGCGCACTCACGGTGGCTGGGAAGCGCTGCGCAACCGGCTGGATATGCTGGGATCGGCGCTGATGGCGCTGGCCGCACAGTACGGCTGGCAGCTGGCTGGCCTGATGATGTGCGGCGCGGCACTGATGCGCAGCGGCTGGCTGCGCGGTACGTTCAGCGTGCAGCACTATCGCCGCACGGGCTGGCTGCTGGTGCTGACCGGCGTGGCAATTGAAATTCCGTCGATTGCCCTGCAGTGGATGACCGGCTGGAGCTTCCGCTGGTCGGGCTTTTTCTTACAGGTTCCGCGCGAAGTCAGCGCGCCATTGCAGGCACTGGGCTATGCCGCGCTCTGTTTCGGCTACTGGCCACAGCTACAGCGGCGCGCAATCACCAAAGCGGTCAGCGCCGTCGGTCGAATGGCGCTCAGCAACTATCTGCTACAGACGCTGATTTGCACCACGCTGTTCAACCATTTTGCGCTGTTTAACCACTTTAGCCGACTACAGCTGCTGGCGATTGTCCCGGCTATCTGGCTGGTTAACCTGCTGTTTTCTCTTTTCTGGCTGCGACTGTTCCGTCAGGGGCCGCTGGAGTGGTTCTGGCGCCGACTGACGTCGCTGGGGCTGCCAGCGCAGGGAGAAGATGACAGGCATCACAAAGGTTAAAAGTTTGTATGTAACCGTTTTCAGGCGTGTGACGCAATTCACGAAGCTGGAACGGCCTGGCTGACAAAATAGACGGCAGAAACGCGTCAAGGTCAGGAAGGGCTATGCAAAATCTTATCTTCTGCGGTAATCGGTCATGATTACCATTCGTGATGTCGCCCGTGAGGCGGGCGTCTCCGTGGCAACCGTCTCCCGCGTGTTAAATAACAGCGCGGCGGTTACCGGGGAAACCCGCGACGTCGTGTTAAAAATTGTTGAGCAGCTGGGCTACCGCCCCAACGCCAACGCGCAGGCGCTGGCCAGCCAGGTTAGCGATACCATCGGCGTGGTGGTGATGGATGTATCCGATCCCTTCTTTGGCGCGCTGGTGAAAGCGGTAGATACCGTTGCCCAGCGCCTGCACAAACATGTACTCATCAACAACTCCTATCATCAGGCGGATAAAGAGCGGCACGCCATTGAAGTGCTGATCCGCCAGCGTTGTAATGCCTTGATTGTTCATGCAAAAGCGTTGGGTGATGACGAGCTGTCGTCGCTGATGCAGCAGGTGCCGGGTATGGTATTGATCAACCGCATCGTGCCCGGATTTGCCCATCGCTGCGTGTGCCTGGACAACGTCAGCGGTGCACTGATGGCGACCCGCATGCTGTTACAGCACGGGCATCAGCGCATCGGTTATCTTGGCTCTGCCCATCCGATTGAAGATGACGATCAGCGCCGCCACGGCTGGATGCAGGCGATGAACGAGCAGGGGATTACCCCTGCCGAGAGCTGGTCTGCCTGCGGCGAGCCGGATTTACAGGGCGGAGAAGCGGCCATGGTAGAGCTGCTGGGGCGTAATCTTCAGCTCAGCGCGGTGTTTGCCTACAACGACAGCATGGCCGCCGGTGCGCTGGCAGCGCTGAAAGACAACGGCATTGCCGTGCCGTTACAGCTTTCCGTCGTTGGATTTGATGATATTCCCATCTCGCGTTACACCGATCCTCAGCTCAGTACGGTACGCTATCCTATTGTTTCCATGGCAAAACTCGCTACTGAGCTGGCGCTGAAAGGCGCGGCCGGGCAGCTGGATCACAGTGCCCAGCACTGCTTTATGCCGACGCTGGTGCGCCGTCACTCGGTGGCGCTGCGGCAAAGTGTGTCGGCCGTCACTAACTCAGGCGATTTGCTGGTGTAACCGTTTTCAATCTGTGAGTAAATTCACAGTTAATTAACATGGCCTTCTCTATGATGGCAGCGTCTGCAGGGGCTGAAACATGATGTAACGACAGGGCTGGCTTTCTCGCTGTCGTTAATCAGCACTGCTAAACGTGTTTACATACAGCATTCAGGAAGCCTTTCCGCACACGGACGTCGGGTTTGGTGTTAGCCATAGTCGGCCCGCGCAACAACTCTGTTTCGCCGCCCACGAATCGATCGCCACGCGAGCACGCTGTGCCCGCATTGCGTTGAGTACTACCCTACAAAAAAACCGGAGATACCATGAATAAGAAGGTTTTCACTCTCACCGCCCTGGTCGCCAGCATGATGTTTGGCGCTGCTGCTCACGCTGCTGATACCCGTATCGGCGTGACCATTTACAAGTATGACGACAACTTTATGTCGGTGGTGCGCAAGGCCATTGAGAAAGAAGCCAAAAACAGCTCAGGCGTTCAGCTGTTGATGAATGACTCCCAGAACAGCCAGTCAACCCAGAACGACCAGGTTGACGTCATGGTAGCGAAAGGCGTGAAGGCCCTGGCCATCAACCTGGTTGACCCGGCGGCGGCTGACGTTGTGATTAGCAAAGCTAAAGCCAACGATATTCCGGTAGTGTTCTTCAACAAAGAGCCATCGGCGAAAGCACTGGCCAGCTATGACAAAGCCTATTATGTCGGTACCGACTCTAAAGAGTCCGGCGTTAAGCAGGGCGAGCTGATTGAAAAACACTGGAAGGCCAACCCGGCCTGGGATCTGAACAAAGACGGCCAGATTCAGTTCGTGCTGCTGAAAGGCGAGCCGGGCCACCCGGATGCCGAAGCGCGTACCAAATACGTGATCGATACCCTGAACAAAGACGGTCTGAAAACCCAGCAGCTGCATCTGGATACCGCGATGTGGGATACCGCTCAGGCGAAAGATAAGATGGATGCGTGGCTCTCCGGTCCGAACGGCAACAAAATCGAAGTGGTGATCGCTAACAACGACGCGATGGCGATGGGTGCCGTTGAAGCCCTGAAGGCACACAACAAGTCTTCCGTACCGGTATTCGGCGTGGATGCACTGCCGGAAGCGCTGGCGCTGGTGAAATCCGGTGCAATGGCCGGTACCGTGCTGAACGATGCGGATAACCAGGCGAAAGCCACCTTCGATATGGCGAAAAACCTGGCAGAGGGTAAACCGGCCACCGAAGGCACCAACTACAAACTGGACGGTAAAGTGGTTCGCGTCGCTTACGTTCCTGTAGATAAAGACAATCTGTCACAGTTCGCGAAATAAGTATCACCTGGTGCGGAGCGCTCTGCTCCGCACCAGGCGTTGAATCAGGTCACCCTTTCAGCCAGGTAGAATTATGGGCAGTGATAACGTGCAAACGCAGCGCGAATTTTTGCTCGAGATGACGAATGTAAATAAGTCATTCCCGGGAGTTAAAGCGCTTGATAATGTGAATCTAAAAGTCCGTCCGCATTCAATTCACGCCTTGATGGGGGAGAATGGTGCCGGTAAGTCGACCTTATTAAAATGCCTTTTTGGCATTTACAGTAAAGACTCGGGGAGCATTATTTTTCAGGGGGAGGAAGTTAATTTCAAAAGCTCCAAAGAGGCGCTGGAAAACGGCGTATCGATGGTGCATCAGGAATTAAACCTCGTTCTGCAACGTACCGTCATGGATAATATGTGGCTTGGCCGCTATCCAAAAAAAGGGTTCTTCGTCGATCAGGAAAAAATGTATCGCGATACAAAAGCGATCTTCGACGAACTGGATATTGATATCGATCCGCGCGATAAGGTGGTGACACTTTCCGTTTCGCAGATGCAGATGATCGAAATCGCCAAGGCTTTCTCCTATAACGCTAAAATCGTTATTATGGATGAGCCAACGTCATCGCTGACCGAAAAAGAAGTCAACCATCTGTTTACCATTATTCGTAAACTGAAGGATCGCGGCTGCGGCATTATCTATATCTCGCACAAAATGGAAGAGATCTTCCAGCTGTGTGATGAGATCACCATTCTGCGCGACGGCCAGTGGATTGCCACCCAGTCGCTGGAAGGGCTGGATATGGATAAGATTATCGCCATGATGGTCGGTCGTTCGCTTAACCAGCGTTTCCCGGATAAGCACAACGTACCGGGGGAAACCATTCTGGAAGTGAGAAACCTGACTTCGCTGCGCCAGCCGTCGATCCGCGACGTTTCCTTCGACCTGCGCAAAGGCGAAATCCTGGGTATTGCCGGGCTGGTGGGGGCTAAACGCACCGATATCGTCGAGACGCTGTTCGGCATCCGCGAAAAATCAGCGGGCACCATTAAGCTGCACGGCAAGCCGATCAAAAATAACAGCGCCAACGAAGCGATTAACCACGGCTTTGCGCTGGTCACTGAAGAGCGCCGTTCAACCGGTATTTACGCCTATCTGGATATTGGCTTTAACTCGCTGATTTCGAATATCCGTAAATATAAAAATAATATTGGCCTGTTAGATAACAGCCGGATGAAAAGTGATACCCAGTGGGTCATTGATTCCATGCGGGTAAAAACGCCGGGTCATAAAACGTCAATCGGTTCGCTTTCCGGCGGTAATCAGCAGAAGGTGATTATTGGCCGCTGGTTGCTGACTCAGCCGGAAATATTAATGCTGGATGAACCGACGCGCGGTATTGACGTTGGCGCGAAGTTTGAAATTTATCAGCTGATTGCCGAGCTGGCGAAGAAAGAAAAAGGAATCATTATTATCTCATCGGAAATGCCGGAGCTGTTGGGCATCACCGATCGGATACTGGTAATGAGTAATGGCCTGGTTGCAGGCATTGTCGAAACGAAAAACACCACGCAAAACGAAATATTGCGTTTGGCATCGTTGCACCTTTAATGATGTAAGGGCTGTTACTATGAATGCAGTGAATAAAAAGAATGCGCTCACCTGGTTAAAAGAGGGCGGAATTTACGTGGTGCTGCTGGTTCTGCTGGCAGTCATCATTATCCAGGACCCGACGTTTTTAAGTTTAATGAACCTGAGTAATATTCTTACCCAGTCCTCCGTGCGCGTCATTATTGCACTGGGCGTGGCGGGGCTGATCGTTACCCAGGGGACCGACCTGTCTGCCGGTCGTCAGGTTGGCCTGGCGGCAGTGGTGGCGGCAACGCTGCTGCAATCGATGGATAACGCCAACAAGGTGTTTCCTCATATGGAAACCATGCCGATTGCGCTGGTTATTCTGATTGTCTGCGCGGTGGGTGCGCTGATTGGCCTGGTGAACGGCCTGATTATCGCCTACCTCAAGGTAACGCCGTTTATCACCACGCTGGGTACGATGATTATCGTTTACGGCATTAACTCGCTGTACTACGACTATGTCGGTGCGTCGCCGGTGGCAGGTTTTGACGAGAAGTTCTCTACCTTTGCGCAGGGCTTTATCCGCCTGGGCGACTTTAAACTCTCGTACATCACCTTCTACGCGATTATCGCCATCTTCCTGGTGTGGATACTGTGGAATAAAACCCGCTTCGGTAAAAACATCTTTGCTATCGGTGGTAACCCGGAAGCGGCGAAAGTCTCTGGCGTAAACGTCCCGTTCAACCTGATCCTGGTCTACGCCCTGTCCGGTGTGTTCTATGCCTTCGGTGGGATGCTGGAAGCGGGCCGTATCGGTTCTGCCACCAATAACCTTGGCTTTATGTACGAGCTGGATGCGATTGCGGCCTGCGTGGTGGGCGGCGTGTCGTTTGCCGGCGGCGTGGGTACGGTAGCAGGCGTGGTGACCGGGGTGATCATCTTTACGGTCATCAACTACGGCCTGACCTATATCGGCGTCAACCCTTACTGGCAGTACATCATCAAGGGCGGCATTATCATCTTCGCGGTGGCGCTGGATTCACTGAAGTACGCACGTAAGAAGTAAGTTGTTTGTGAAAAGGGCTGCGTGATGCAGCCCTTTTCATATCGAAGCGGGTGATGTCATCTTTCTGCAATTCCGCCAATCCATTAGTCAATAGCGCCCGCCGCAGGCACCTTTTCCTTACCAAAACGCTGCGCAAGAACAGAAATCAGCCCCGGCATACACATCCCCGTCAGAATCAGTGCGCCACCCAGCAGAACGTTGACCGACAGGCTTTCATGCAGCAGCCAGACGGCGAACAGCGCGGAAAACACCGGCTCAAGATTGTAGATCAGCACCGCGCGCGTCGGCGAGGTATAGCGCTGATAGTGGGTCTGCACCCAGAAGGCGATCACCGTAGAAAACAGCGCCGTCACCAGCAGGGCCCACACCAGCGGGCCGTCCCACGTTTGCGGAAACCACTCGCCGCCGGTGGCGTGCTGCATCAGCATAATCACCGCCGCCATGGTGGCAACCTGTAAAAACGTCAGGGCGGTATTGTTGTGGCGGACGCTGAGCTTATCAAGCGCCAGAATATGCAGCGCCGTGAACACCGAACCGATAATCACCAGCGAATCGCCCCACTGCAAATGCCAGTCGTGCATATCGGACATCACCAGCAAACCGGCCACGCCAAACAGCACGGCAATAATTGCGGATGCGGATGGCAGCTTACCCGCCAGCGGGCCGGAGAGCAGCAGCACCCAGACTACCGCCAGCCCGGCCAGAAACCCGGTATTCGATGCGGTGGTGGTTTGCAGCCCGAGGATCAGAAAGACGAACGCCGCACCCAGCAGCAGACCCAGAGAAATGCCCGCAAGGTACGTTCGGCCACCGATGCCCGCCAGGCTTTTGGCGCTGAAAGGCAACATCAGCAGGGTAGAGAGCAGGAAGCGCAGCCCCAGCACCATCAGCACCGGATGCAGGGCGACCGCCTGCTTCATCACCGGGAAGCCAATTCCCCAACCGGCGGCAACGCAAACCAGCAGCAGTTCCGCTATCCAGCGTTTGCGTGTGGTGACTTCATTCATTCGACAACTCCCGGTCCATGTCTGGCTAATGCGAGTGGTAGTTACTTTCCTTTCTGCTGGATTTCCAGCAGCTGCTCCGGGGTGACTGCCGGGTAGCTCTGTGCGTCTTCCGGCACCTCATGTACTGCCGGGATCGGCACCAGCGGCCCGAGGAATCGCGGCTCGCGTTTCATCAGGTACAGATCGGCCAGTGCGCCAAGGCGAGCTCCCACTTCACGCAGCCGCACGCTGAGCATGTTTTTCGGCGAGGGAACCGCATAGCACTGCGCCTGAATCCCCATATGCAGGGCGATAAACAGCGCGCGCTCGCAGTGGAAGCGCTGGGTAATAATAATAAAGTCGTTGGTATCGAACACCTTGCGGGTGCGCACAATAGAGTCGAGGGTACGGAAACCGGCGTAGTCCAGCACGATATCGGACGGCTCCACGCCAGCCGCAATCAGGTCACGGCGCATGGTCATCGGTTCGTTGTAACTTTGCTGGGCGTTATCGCCGCTCAGCAGCAGATAGTTCACCTTGCCGCTGTTATAGGCGTTCATCGCACCCTGGATGCGATAGAGGTAATACTGATTGATCACCCCGGTTCGGTAATACTTGGCGGTGCCCAGTACCACGCCAACCTGACGGTGGGGCAGGGATTTTAAATCGTCGTAAATATAGGGGGCGGTTTTCCAGCTCATCCAGCGATCCAGGCCAAGCGCGGTCAGAACCATCAGAACGATGATGATAATCAGACCATAAGCCAGGCGTTTCAACATACTGAACGGTGCTCGAAATTGCGAAGACAGGGTGGTTCAAGGCTACTGTAGGGAGAGAGGGGAAGCAAGCAACGGCGCGCCGTATGGCGGTTTTTCACACAAATAGCCGGGCGTAGTGTGACGCCCGGCAGATTCTTCTTAGATAGAAGTACGGCGATAGTTACGATACTGCGGCAGCCAGAAGTTGGCGGCAATGGCTTTGGACAGCACGTCTTCCGAGGTGACAACCGCCACACCCGCCAGCTGTGCGGCTTTGCCTACGGCCATCGCAATGACTTTTGACACGCCCTGAATATCCTTCACTTCTGGCAGCACCGGGCCGGAGCCTTCGTTAGCCAGAGGCGAGCACTCTGCCAGCGCACGGCTGGCGGCCATCAGCATGCTGTCGGTTACGCGGGTCGCGCCGGAGGCAATCACGCCCAGACCAATACCCGGGAAGATATAGGAGTTATTGCACTGGGCAATCGGGTAGGTTTTATCCTTCCAGATCGCCGGGGCAAACGGGCTGCCGGTGGCGACCAGCGCCTGACCGTCGGTCCAGGCCATAATGTCCTGCGGCGTGGCTTCTACGCGGGAAGTCGGGTTAGACAGCGGCATGATAATCGGGCGCGGGCAGTGCTTATGCATTTCACGCACGATCTCTTCGCTGAACAGGCCCGGCTGGCCGGAAACGCCGATCATAATGCTCGGACGCGCGTTGCGCACTACGTCCAGCAGGGAGAGCGAATCGCTGCTGCTGTCCCAGTTGGTCAGACGTTCGCTTTTCTGCACCAGCTTGCTCTGGAAGTTAAGCAGGTTTGGCAGCTTGTCGGTCAGCAGGCCGAAGCGGTCGACCATAAATACGCGGGCGCGCGCTTCATCTTCGCTCAGCCCTTCGGATTTCATCTGGGCGATAATCTGCTCGGCGATACCGCAGCCGGCGGAACCGGCACCGAGGAACACCACATTCTGCTCGCTCAGCTTGCTGCCCGCTGCACGGCTGGCGGCCAGCAGGGTACCGAGCGTGACGGCGGCGGTGCCCTGGATATCGTCATTGAAGCAGCAAACTTCGTTACGATAGCGCTCCAGCAGCGGCATGGCATTCTTCTGCGCGAAGTCTTCAAACTGCAACAGCACGTTCGGCCAGCGGCTTTTCACGGCGGTGATAAATTCGTTGACGAAGTTATCGTACTCCTCTCCGGTAATGCGCGGGTGGCGCCAGCCCATGTACAGCGGATCGTTCAGCAGCTGCTGATTGTTGGTGCCGACATCCAGCACCACCGGCAGGGTGTAGGCCGGACTGATGCCGCCACAGGCGGTATAGAGCGACAGCTTACCGATAGGAATACCCATGCCGCCGATGCCCTGGTCGCCCAAGCCGAGAATGCGCTCGCCGTCGGTAACGACGATCACTTTTACATTCTGCTTGGTGGCGTTTTGCAGCATGTCTTCAATGCTGGCGCGATTCGGATAGGAGATAAACAGACCGCGCGCGCGGCGATAGATCTCAGAGAAGTGCTCACAGGCTGCACCCACCGTTGGGGTGTAGATGATGGGCATCATCTCTTCCAGATGGTTGTCCAGCAGGCGGTAGAACAGGGTTTCGTTGGTGTCCTGGATATTACGCAGATAGACGTGCTTATCGTTATTATTTTTAAAATCCTGGAACTGCCGCCAGGCGCGTTCGGCCTGTTCCTCAATGGTTTCAACCGTTTCAGGCAGCAGGCCGTTGAGGTTGAAGTCATTACGCTCCTCAATCGAGAAGGCGCTGCCTTTGTTCAGCAGGGGGAATTCCAGCAGGATCGGACCGGCGTAAGGGATATAAAGCGATCGTTTACTTTCGTATTCGAGTTCCATGCAATTCGTACTCTGGTTGCTATCGTGATGATGTGGGGCCAATCCTAGAATAAATCATCTGAAAATACAGCTTTTGTTAACAAGTAATAACAAAAGCTGCGATCTTTCTCGTATTGCTGGCTGATTTTTACGGTTTTACCAGGGGAATAACGGAGAATTCAGTACAGCCCAGTGCGCTGAGGGTGGCGGCGGTGGCGGACTGCTGGCTGAGCTTCGCCTCCGGCGCTTCGGCCAGTACCGCGCGGGAAATATCGCTGCTGGCGTAACCGGCAAGATTCAGCAGATTAAGCGCGCCCTGCAGCGGCGGCAGAGTGGGGTTAAAGGCGGCATTTTCCGCATAGCGCCCGGCAAAGATCGTGCCGTCTGTCGTTTCCAGCGCTACGCCGCTCCAGGCCTGGCTGTAGGGCGCATGGCTGCTGTTGGCCGCCGCCAGTGCCGCCTGTTCCAGCGCATCGCCCCGGATCGCCACGCCGTGATCGACGTTATCCATCAGCAGGGTGGTAATGTTCAGATCGCGCGGACCGAACGAATCCGGCAGATAGTCGCCCAGCGTGGCCGCCGCGCGGCCCGGCAGCTCGATAGTCAGCGCCGTGCCGCTGTTCAGCTCGTTCATAAACTGGCGGCAGTGGCCGCAGGGGGTGTAGTTTACCGTGATCGCTTCAAGCGCGCGTTCACCCCGGAGCCAGGCGTGGGTCACCGCGCTCTGCTCGGCGTGAACGGTTTGCTGCATGGTGGTGCCGCTGAATTCCATATTGGCCCCGAACCACAGCGTGCCGCTGGCACCGCGTGCGATGGCGCCGACTTTAAAATCGGACAGCGCGGCCTGTGCGCAGGCTGCGGCCAGCGGCAGCAGGGCAAAGGCCAGTTCGCTGTCGTTATAGCCACACTGCTTTTTCAATATTGCCGCTTCATCGGCGCTGATGCGGGCAGAAAACTCCGCAGAAGAGAGAATCGGCCGAATGGCATGCTGTAATGGCTCGGGAAGCGTGGCGAAGGCTGCCAGGAATCTTGGATGCATTTTAGGCCTCTTTATGCTGGATGCTGGCTCATGTTAACGAGCCGGCAGCCAGTTATATGTGATCTGCATCTCTCTGTCAGTGTAATAAATGAAATTGATAAATAAAATGCGAGATCTCTCGCAAGTTTTACCCCAGCCAGTGCAGCAGTACGGGAAAAATAAACGGTGCCAGCAGTGAGGTAATAATGGCGCACAGCACCAGCGCCAGCGAACTGAATGCCCCTTCCTGCGCATCCATTTCTACCGCCCGGGCGGTGCCGATAGCGTGCGAGGCGTTGCCAATCGCCAGCCCACGGGCGGAGGCGGCACGCACCCGCAGCAGATTCAGCAGCATATGGCCAAACACCGCGCCCAGCACCCCGGCCATCAGCACGCAGATTGCGCTGATCGCCGGTATCCCGCCCAGCGAGCCGGACACCGCCATGGCAATTGGCGTGGTCACTGATTTCGGCAACAGGGTTGCGGCGATCTCGGGTGTGGCACCGAGCCACAGGGCAATGGCAGTCCCTGAGATCATCGCGGTGATACTGCCGATAAAGCAGACGCTGATAATCGACTTCCAGCGGGCGCGGATCTGATGCATTTGCTCATACAGCGGCAGCGCAAGGGCGACCACAGCGGGCTGCAACAGGCTGTTCAGGATGGCGCTGCCCTGGAAATAGCGGGTATAGGGGATTTGCAGCAGTAGAAGCAGCGGAATGATCACTGCCATGGCGATCAGCAGGGGATTCACAATAGAAATCTTCACCCGTGCGGCAAGCTGACGTGCCGCCAGGAACACCACGACCGTTAACGGAATGGACCACCACATATCACTCATCGCGTTCCCCCTCAGGTGCCAGCGGCTGGCGGTGCATACGCTGTGAAAGAACACCAACGGTCACCAGTACAATCAGCGTGCTGACCAGGCAGGAAACCACAATCGGGCCAAACTGCGCGGTGAGAATATCCATATCGTTCATCACGCCAACGCTGATGGGTACAAACAGCAGCGCCATATAGCGGATAAACAGGCTACAGCCGGGCCTGACCCACTCAACGGGAAGGATTTGCGTAGCCAGCAGGGCGAACAGCACCAGCATGCCGATAATACTGCCGGGAATGGTGACGGGAAGCAGGCTGGAAATGCCGATACCCACATACAGGCAGAGGTAGATAATGAAAAAAGCGCGGATAAACTGCCACAGAATCAGCGGGGCGCGGCGCATGATAACCTCCTGAATTTCAGAACGTTAATCATACGATTAAATGACTTGCTGCGCTACCCGGGCGGGAAGCGTCAGAAATAACAAAGGGGCGAACGGTTGCCCGCTCGCCTCTTTCAGGCCAGCTTATTTAACCTGCTGACCAGGCTGCGCACCGCTGTCCGGGCTGAGCAGGAAGATATCCTTACCGCCAGGGCCTGCGGCCATCACCATTCCTTCGGAAACGCCGAAGCGCATTTTACGCGGAGCGAGGTTTGCCACCATCACCGTCAGGCGACCGACCAGCACCGCCGGGTCCGGATAAGCTGCACGAATACCGGAGAACACCTGGCGGTTTTCCCCACCCAGATCCAGCGACAGGCGCAGCAGCTTGTCGGAGCCGTCAACGAATTCCGCATTCTGGATCAGCGCAATACGCATATCCACTTTGGCGAAGTCGTCAAAGGTAATGGTGTCCTGAATCGGGTCGTCGGCCAGCGGACCGGTTACAGCCGGTTTCGCGGCGGCAGCGGCTTCCTCTTTCGACGCTTCAATCAGGCCGTTAACTTTATCCATTTCAACGCGGTTATACAGCGCCTTGAAGGCCGCAATATTGTGGCTCAGCAGCGGCTGGTTGATGCCTTCCCAGCTCAGTTCCTGATTGAGGAATGCTTCCACGCGATTGCTCAGCTGCGGCAGCACCGGCTTCAGCCAGGTCATCAGCACGCGGAACAGGTTAATGCCCATTGAACAGATGGCCTGCAGATCGGCATCGCGGCCTTCCTGCTTCGCCACTACCCACGGAGCCTGCTCGTCGACGTAGCGGTTGGCCACATCGGCCAGTGCCATAATCTCGCGGATCGCACGGCCGAACTCGCGGCTGGCCCAGGCTTCGCCAATGCTTTCTGACGCATCGGTAAAGGTTTTATACAGCGCCGGGTCCGCCAGTTCCGCAGACAGCTGGCCGCCAAAACGCTTATTGATAAAGCCGGCATTGCGCGAGGCCAGGTTAACCACTTTATTGACGATATCCGCATTCACGCGCTGTACGTAATCTTCCAGATTCAGGTCGATATCGTCGATGCGGGAAGAGAGTTTCGCCGCGTAGTAGTAGCGCAGGCTGTCGGAATCCAGATGCTGCAGCCAGGTGCTGGCCTTAATAAAGGTGCCGCGGGATTTGGACATCTTCGCGCCGTTAACCGTCACATAGCCGTGCACGAACAGGTTGGTCGGCTTACGGAAGTTGCTGCCTTCCAGCATTGCCGGCCAGAACAGGCTGTGGAAATAGACGATATCTTTACCGATAAAGTGGTAGAGATCCGCGTCGGAATCGGTCTTCCAGAACGCATCGAAGTCGATATCGCCGCGTTTATCGCACAGGTTCTTAAACGCACCCATGTAGCCGATAGGCGCATCCAGCCAGACGTAGAAATATTTGCCCGGCGCACCAGGAATTTCAAAGCCGAAGTAAGGCGCATCGCGGGAGATATCCCACTGCTGCAGGCCAGACTCAAACCACTCCTGCATCTTATTCGCCACCTGCTCCTGCAGCGCGCCGGAACGGGTCCAGGCCTGCAGCATGGCGCTGAATTCTGGCAGGTCGAAGAAGAAGTGCTCGGAATCGCGCAGCACCGGCGTCGCGCCGGAAACCACCGACTTCGGATCGATCAGCTCGGTTGGGCTATAGGTGGCGCTGCACACTTCGCAGTTGTCGCCATACTGATCCGGGGCCTTACATTTCGGGCAGGTGCCTTTAACGAAGCGGTCCGGCAGGAACATGCCTTTTTCCGGATCGTAAAGCTGGGAAATGGTCCGGTTTTTGATAAAACCGTTCTCTTTCAGGCGCGTGTAGATCAGCTCGGACAGCTCGCGGTTCTCTTCGCTGTGCGTTGAGTGATAGTTGTCGTAGCTGATATCGAAACCGGCAAAGTCGGTCTGATGTTCCTGACTCATTTCGGCGATCATCTGCTCCGGTGCGATGCCCAGCTGCTGGGCTTTCAGCATAATCGGCGTACCGTGTGCGTCATCGGCGCAGATGAAGTAAACCTGGTTGCCGCGCATTCGCTGGTAACGGACCCAAATATCTGCCTGGATATGCTCGAGCATGTGTCCGAGATGAATGGAACCGTTGGCGTACGGCAGGGCGCACGTTACCATAATTTTTTTCGCGACTTGAGTCATAGTGAGACTTGCTTTACCTGTTGAAAAAGGGGTTTAGATGGTAACCGAAAGCCACTCCCTGCGTAAACAAGGGGTTCATCCACAGGGGGATTTTTACGGCCCCGATTCCCCGGGATAGGGCGGGATCTGATATGCTTAGCGCTATAACGCATTCTTTATTACAGACCAGAACAAGGAGCCGGGATGACGTCACAAGCGAAGCCCGAAGCGCTGCGCGCAATCGTCATGGGGGTGCTGGCCACCTTTGAGCATCCAACCCTGCAGCACAATCTTACCGTGCTGAAGGCGCTTCGACACTGCGCATTAATAGACAACACACTGCACATCGAACTGACTCTGCCGTTTGCCTGGCAGAGCGCATTTGAAACGCTGAAGTCCACCGTTAGCGCCGAACTGCTGCGCCTCAGCGGTGCCTCAGCCATCAGCTGGCGGCTGTCGCTGAATGTCGCCACCCTGCAACGGGTGAAAAACCGCCCCGGGGTGAACGGCGTGAAAAACATCATCGCCGTCAGCTCCGGCAAGGGCGGGGTAGGGAAGTCCACCACGGCGGTTAACCTGGCGCTGGCGCTGGCCGCCGAGGGCGCGAAGGTCGGCCTGCTGGATGCGGACATCTACGGCCCGTCGATCCCGGATATGCTGGGCACCGAAGCGCAGCGCCCCAGCTCGCCGGACGGCAAGCATATGGCACCGATTATCGCCCACGGCCTGGCGACCAACTCTATCGGCTATCTGGTGACTGAAGATAACGCCATGGTGTGGCGCGGCCCGATGGCCAGCAAAGCGCTGATGCAGCTGCTGAACGAAACGCTGTGGCCGGATCTGGACTACCTGGTGCTGGATATGCCGCCGGGAACCGGTGACATTCAGCTGACGCTGGCGCAGAACGTGCCGGTGACCGGGGCAGTGGTGGTCACCACGCCGCAGGATATTGCGCTGATTGATGCCCGTAAGGGGATTGTGATGTTCGAGAAGGTGAACGTGCCGGTGCTGGGCATTGTTGAGAACATGAGCATTCATATCTGCAGCCAGTGCGGCCACCACGAGCCGATCTTCGGCACCGGTGGGGCAGAGCGGCTGGCGGAGCAGTATCACACCCGGCTGCTTGGCCAGCTGCCGCTGCATATCAGCCTGCGGGAAGATTTGGACGACGGCGAACCGACGGTCGTGCGCAGGCCGGACAGCGAGTTCACCACGCTCTATCGCCAGCTGGCCGGTAGCGTTGCTGCGCGTCTTTACTGGCAGGGCGAAGTGATTCCGGAAGATATTTCCTTCCGCGCGGTTTAAACAGATCGCTGTTAACGGGCGGGCATCATCGCCCGGCCGTTACGCCAGACGCACGTGCCGCTGCTGAAATCCGTCCACCATCGAGTAGTCAAAATCTATTTTTCCGGCGTCAAACAGCTCAAGAATCAGCGTGAAATCGTTGTCGGGCGACACGTTGCAGCGATGATTGAGCAGCGTATCCTGCATGATAAAATTCCGGTCGCCACGGGCGATACGCTGCAAATATTGCAACATGCCATAGGCATTTTTACTGATACCTGTCTGTTCGTGAAGGGGTCTGCTGGTCATCGTCTGTACTGGCGTGATCTTATTGCGAAAGGGATATTATAGTCCGTTATGTTTAATGGACGGCAAGCCGATTTTATATTTCAACGCCACCAGCCGTAGCAGTGTGCAGATGATAATCGCCACCCAGGTGCTATAGATATGCGGGACATACCCGGACGAACCGCTTATTTCTATTGCTGCACCGATTAATGCTGCGCTGGCGTAGATATCCTGGCTGAAGATGGTTGGCGGCTTACCGATCATCAGGTCACGCAAACACCCTCCACCAACGGCGCTGACACACCCCAGGAGTATAGACAGCTCAACATTTTGCGTATGCTGCCATGTTTTATTGGCACCAAACGCGGCAAAAAATCCCAGCCCCAGCGCATCAAAAAACAGCGTGGCACGTTCAAATGAAAGGATGAGGCGTTGAAAAAACGCCACGCAGATGACCGCTACGACAATCACCAGCAAATAGCTGAGACTGACCAGACCAGCCGGCGGTAACGTGCCGATGCAGATATCGCGCATGACGCCGCCTCCTATGGCAGTAACCGCCGTCAGTACGAACACGCCAAAAATATCAAAATCCTCTCTTACCCCAGCGGTAGCACCGCTCAGGGCAAAAGCAAAAGTCCCTATCAGATCGATAGTGTGAAAAATATTCAGCATGCCAAACATCCCTTGTCTGCATGAACCAAAATGGAGTGATAAGCCGGGGTGTAAAAAGCAGTAAAATGATGTGTGCAACGCCGCAACAGTCCTGTGCCATAAGTTGCGGTATCAACCCTTAAAGCACAAAGTGCATTAAAAGATACTCACCCTGTTCGCTTTCTCCCTGTGCCACCGTTCGCCATCCATGTTTCTTATAGAAGCTTTGCGCCTGTAAATTCTCGGCCAGACACTTCAACGCGCCGGTCGAGGTGAACGAGCGTTGTACCGCCTGTAAAAGTGCGCTTCCCGCACCGCTTCCCTGCCACTCCGGGTCCACAAACAGGCTGTGCAGGAAGTTATCCTGCTCCAGTACCGCGGCAAAACCCACACGATGACCATCCAGTTCCGCCACCAGGATACGTTCGCCCAGCGTGGCATGGTCAAAATCCTCTAAACGCCAGTCGCTATCGTCCAGCCAGGTCCAGCTGTGCCTGCGAGCAGCCAGAAACAGCGTACGCAGGAAAGGACGATCGGCCTCAGTGTAGGGACGGATAATCATGATCTACAGACTCCTGAAATGAACACGCCGGATGGCAATCGGCAGAGTGTATAGCAAAACTGGTAGCGAATACTCCGGGAAAACAACGCGCAGCAAGGGGGAGGGAGTAAGTTAATGTAGATGCTGAAAATTTAGTTTCAAGCAGAATTGTATCCGCCTTGAATGTCTTTGTGGCAAGATATTAATCTGTTTAACAGGGGGGTGTTGGTGTGAATGAAGTGAGGAAGGACAAAAATGACGAGGCTTTGAATTTAAATACCACGACAAAGCAGTTAAATATCGTGAAAAATAATCCTGGTTGATTAATTTATATGCGCTGGGGTGTGAGTTTTACGAGATTAGGCCTAATGAGAAAATTCCTATTATTTCTGCTGCTAATAATTCCTTTTGCGGCTATCAATATACCTGAGAAATTAAAACCCATTAAAAATCATATGGTTGAAATTTATTTGCTAATGTTTATTAGGATTTATACCATAAAATTTCCACCACTCAGAGCCGTCTGGAAAACGCCTGGATCAGTATATAGCACTCCCAATTGACAGATATTTACCTTAGAATAATTCCAATTCACTAGTACAACTACACCAGCCTGGAACGCGTTCGGAGGCTCTATCCGATCGCGACCTGACCGGGCGTTGAATGTGGTTAATGATTATCGCCGAGTAGCACAGTGCACTGGTAGCTGTTGAGCCAGGGGCGGTAGCCTGCCTGGACGGGTGATATTTTTTAATCAAACAGCCCGCTCGTTTTTACACCGCTACAGCAAATTTAATCATAGTGTCATCTAATTTTCGTATACCTGAAAATTTATAGTTGATAATCAGAAAACGTGCAAAAAAATTCAGATTTATTCCAGCTATAACCACTTGCTATATTTTCTTTTTTTAGATTCTGAATGTACGTCATTGCCAGCTAAAGAAATGATATAGCCGTAAATTTTTTGTATCTGTCTGATTCTAATGATTTTTATTTTTGATTGCTTCCGTGCTGTACATTTTACATCTCAGAATAATGGCTAATCCCATATAAGGATTAAGGATAATTCAGCGCGTTTTACCCTACAAAAAGTTTAATTAAACTCCTCGCTTTAACCCGGGAATGACTTCATTCCTGACCGCAAAAAAACGTAGTACGTGAAATATTAACGGCCTGTCTGAGATGTTTTCAGAGTTATCGCTATTGCAGTCCGAAACCGAAGATAATTTTTAGCGAAAAATTGTGGTTATAAGTGGCCTCATTATCAGGCCTGAAGTAGTATTGTGCTGATTCAAACAGCACGTTTTGATACTTCTGCAAGGCCGGAATTATCAGCATCGACAACACATTTTTTACAGTGTGCACACGTAACACAGCATCCTGGGGGGATGCACAGGGGGAAATCTAAGCATATGAGAGCAACAGCAGCGCCGTCTGTTCCACTTTTAGCCGGTAGAACTCTACCCGAAGCAATACACCCCTTTCGCCACTGTGGCTGCGGTCACGATGTGATACCAGGATGGGCTCCCAGAATCACGGTAACTTTTCATAACGTTTTGGCTATGGTTGGTAAAGAGACCCGATAGAGCATTCACCATCTAAGCTCAGGCTATTTATTGCTGCTGAATGCAGCAGATAAAAATGACGACTGTTAGTAATTACGCCCAAAACGGATACTGGCAGATAACTCTCTTATTCATTGATGATATGAACTTATGACGAAGAAATATTTGAAACTTTCGGTGGTTGCAGCAGCAATTGGGTTATTAAGTGGTTGTACCGTGATACCTGGGCAGGGCTTGAGCACGTCTGATAAGGATGTGATCCAGTCACAGGATAGCGATTTTGATATTAACCTCATGGTCAATGTATTCCCAATGACGCCTGGCTTGATCGATCGCCTTCGTCCTGAACCGGTAGTTTCAAGGCCGAATTTCGAGCTTGACGCTTTGTTAAACAACTACGAATATCGTGTTGGCGTTGGTGACGTACTTATGGTGACCGTATGGGATCACCCTGAACTAACTACCCCAGCAGGGCAGTACCGCAGTGCGAGCGACACTGGCAACTGGGTCAATGCCGACGGCACCATTTTCTATCCTTATATTGGTAAGGTGCAGGTTGCAGGCAAAACCCTGGCGCAGATTCGACAGGAAATAAGCAGCCGGCTGACCACCTATATTGAAAGTCCACAAGTTGATGTCAGCATTGCGGCGTTCCGTTCGCAGAAAGCCTACGTAACCGGTGAAGTGATTAAATCCGGCCAGCAGGCGATTACCAATATCCCGTTAACGGTGATGGATGCAATCAATGCCGCGGGTGGCCTGGCCCCGGATGCCGACTGGCGCAACGTGGTGCTGACCCACAACGGTCAGGAATCAAAACTTTCCCTGTATGCGCTGATGCAAAAGGGTGATCTAACCCAGAATAAGATGCTGTATCCTGGAGACATCCTGTACATTCCGCGTAATGACGATCTGAAAGTGTTCGTTATGGGCGAAGTGGGCAAGCAGTCGACACTTAAAATGGACCGCAGCGGTATGACACTGGCTGAAGCATTGGGTAACTCAGACGGCATTTCGCAGGCAATGAGTGATGCACAGGGCATCTTCGTTATACGTCAACTAAAAGGGGATAAAAATGGCAAAATTGCTAACATTTATCAGCTTAATGCAAAAGATGCGTCAGCTATGGTTCTTGGTACTGAGTTCCAGCTACAACCTTACGATATTGTCTATGTTACGACAGCCCCGATTGTACGCTGGAACCGTGTTATCTCCCAGCTGGTACCGACTATAAATGGCGTACATGATATGACTGAAAACGTACGTTATTTCAGGAACTGGTAATCATGTTCAATTCAATCCTAGTGGTATGTACGGGGAATATTTGCAGATCGCCGATAGCCGAAAGAATGCTGAGGCGTGCTCTACCTGCAAAAAAAGTTGATTCAGCTGGTGTGGGTGCGTTAGTGGGGCATGCTGCTGAAGCTTCTGCAACTGAGGTGTCTGAAAAGCACCAGTTGTCATTAGCTGACCATCAGGCACAGCAGTTTACTGGCCCCTTGGGCAGAAAATACGATCTTATCTTGGTGATGGAACAGCACCATATTGAGCAGGTTACTTCTATTGCGCCAGAAGCTCGTGGAAAAACGATGCTAATTGGTCACTGGCTTGAAGGTGTTGAAATCCCAGATCCGTATCGTAAAAGTATGGAGTCCTTCGAGTATGTATATCAGTTGCTAGACCAGGCATGTAATAGCTGGGTTCGTAAACTGGGTGGTTAACTTTAGGAAATTAATGTATGTCTTCCGTATTATCAAATAAACCGGCTAACCCGGATGCTGACGAAATCGACCTTGGACGACTGATTGGTGAGCTGCTTGACCACCGAAAATTGATTATTACTGTAACTGCAGTATTTACCTCTTTAGCTATTTTATATGCATTGTTTGCAACTCCGATTTACCAAGCCGATGCTTTAGTGCAAGTTGAGCAAAAACAAGGTAACGCTCTTCTTAATGATCTTACTCAAATGCTGCCTAACAGCCAACCAGAGTCCTCACCTGAGATATCGTTAATGCAGTCGCGCATGATTCTTGGCAAGACTGTTGATGATTTGAATCTACAAGCAGTGGTAGAACAGAATTATTTCCCATTATTTGGCAGAGGTTGGGCGCGTTTGACAGGGCAAGTGCCAGGGGAGATAAGCATTGATCGCCTTTATGTAGGAAAACAAGATGGTAAAGTACCTGAGCTTACTTTGACTTCAATTGGCGATAATCGCTATACCTTAACAGGTGGAACATATCAGCTTGAGGGAAGAGTTGGGGAGTTGCTTGAAGCTAATGGAATATCTTTATTAGTAAGTGAACTTCAAGCAGTACCAGGTACCTCCTTTACAGTCAACTACCTGAGTCGGTTAGATGCAATAAACTTGTTATTGCTGGATTTTAATGCCCTAGATAAGGGCAAAAACACGGGAATGCTTAATCTATATTTGACCGGTGATAACCCCGACCTAGTTCAAAAAACATTGAGTAGTATTACTGACAATTATCTTGCTCAAAACATTGCCCGGCAGGCTGCTCAAGACACAAAAAGTTTAGATTTTCTGCAGAAACAACTTCCCCAGGTAAGGGGAGAATTAGATACAGCTGAAGATAAGCTCAATGCGTATCGTAAGCAAAAGGATTCAGTTGATTTAAATTTAGAAGCGAGATCGACATTAGATCAAATCGTAAATGTTGATAATCAATTGAATCAGTTAACATTTCGTGAGGCTGAAATATCTCAACTTTACACAAAATCACATCCGACATATAAAGCACTAATGGAGAAACGAGAAACTCTTCAGCAAGAAAAAGGTAGGTTAAGTAAGCAAGTATCTGCAATGCCAGCTACTCAGCAAGAAGTGTTGCGATTGAGCCGTGATGTTGAGTCAGGTCGTGCTGTGTATATGCAATTACTTAACAGGCAGCAGGAACTTAATATAGCAAAAAACAGTGCTATCGGTAATGTCAGAGTCATAGATGATGCAGTGACAGCTCCAAAACCAGTTAAACCTAATAAAAAGTTAGTAGTATTAATTGGCATGGTTTTAGGGGCAATGATAGCTGTGATGTTAGTATTTCTACGAGTGTTCCTGCGTAGAGGTATTGAATCACCTATGCAATTAGAGGAAGTTGGAATAAATGTTTATGCGAGTGTACCGGTTTCAGAGTGGATTGCTCGAAAAAAACCAAAGCGTAAATCTAAACAAAATAACTTAAACTTCCTTGCTATAGATAATCCCACAGATCTAGCTATTGAGGCCATCCGTAGCCTAAGAACAACATTACACTTTGCAATGATGGAGGCTGGAAATAATATACTGATGATTTCAGGTGCCAGTCCTAATGCAGGTAAAACATTTATTACTTCTAACCTTGCTGCAGTCCTTGCTCAGGGTGGTCAGCGAGTGTTATTTATAGATGGAGATATGCGAAAAGGATATTCTCATCAAATTTTCAAAAATAGCGTGGATTTTGGCCTTTCAGATATCTTATCTGGTAAATCCAAAATAGATAGCTCAATAAAAAAAGTATCGGAAGCTGGTTTCGACTTCATATCTCGAGGGGTAATACCACCAAACCCTGCTGAACTATTGATGCATTCCCGTTTTGAGGCGCTACTGCAATGGGCAAGCGAAAATTATGATTTAGTTCTTATTGATACGCCTCCAATTCTAGCTGTGACTGATGCTGCAATTATTGGCAGATATGCAGGAACAACGTTACTTGTAGCCCGATTTGAGCAAAATACAACAAAAGAATTAGAGGTAAGCGTAAAACGTTTTGAGCAGAGCGGAGTTAAGATTAAAGGTTGTATATTGAATGGTGTAGTTAAAAAAGCAAGCAGCTATTACAGTTATGGTTATACTGAATATAATTATTCCTACAAAAATGAAACTAAATAACTAAAGAGCCCGTATTCCGGGCTCTTTAAATTAAAATAATTTCTTAGAATAAAAAACTAAGAAAGTGCACTTGTAGCTAGTTATTTCTAATTAATTTTCAAATAATCAACATTCCCGAGAGGGAAATGGTGGGGAAACCATGACACGCGTAACCCGCAACCTATGGGTCAGTATATTACTAGGGCTATCTGATTTTATTGGCTTCAGTATGGCAATTTACATTGCTATGGGACTTCTAAATCTTAGTGTTAAGCATTTAGATGAATATATTCCAGCTGAAGCTGCTGAAGGCTGGATTCAATTACATTGGATCTTAGCTATATGTTGTGTCGCATGGTTCGGAATGCGATTGAGGCATTACTTTTACCGTAAAACTTTCTGGTTTGAATTAAAAGAAATATTGCGAACGTTGGTGATTTTTTCGTTTTTCGAAATGGCGATCCTTGCATTTTCGAAATGGGATTTTTCTCGTTATTTATGGCTTATGACATGGGTTATTGTATTGATTATGGTACCTATGTTTCGTATGCTGACTAAATCCCTATTAATTAAAACAGGATTATGGCGTCGAGACGCTATTATAATTGGTAGTGGAAAAAATGCCGTTGAAGCATATAAAGCTATTACAGGTGAAAAAAACTTAGGGTTTCATGTTGTTGGTTTCATTAATACTCAATCCAGTCTAGCAAAAAATGAGACTCTGGAAGGAGTGCGTCTGATCAATGAGGATACCAATTGGTTGAGCGCGGGTATAGATAAACGCATGCAGTTCATAGTTGCTGTGGAAAATAATGAAGCAGAAGTTAGAAACGATTGGTTAAGAGAGTTCATGTTAAAAGGTTTTCGCTATGTATCGGTCATACCGACGTTAAGGGGAATGCCATTAGATAGCACTGATATGTCCTTTATTTTCAGTCATGAAGTTATGATTTTTCGTGTTCATCAAAGTCTTGCAAAATTTTCTTCTAGATTTCTAAAGCGCTCATTTGATATTGTCGCATCATTAGGTATCATTATTGTATTATCCCCTTTACTTTTATATGTTTGCTATAAAGTAAAAAAAGATGGTGGTCCCGGAATTTATGGACATGAGCGAATTGGAAAATTAGGGAAAAAATTCAAATGTTTGAAGTTTCGATCTATGGCAGTAAACTCAAAGGAGCTATTGGAAGAACTTCTAGAAAAAGATCAATTAGCTAAGGCCGAGTGGGATGAAACTTTCAAATTAAAAAATGATCCTCGGATTACAAAAATAGGTCATTTTCTTCGTAGAACAAGTATGGATGAGTTACCTCAATTGTTTAATGTTCTTAGAGGGGAAATGAGTTTGGTTGGGCCTAGACCTATTATTCAAGAAGAGTTAGAAAGATATCGGGAACAGGTTGATTACTATTTGATGAGTAAACCTGGAATGACTGGATTGTGGCAAGTCAGTGGCAGGAGTGATGTCGATTATGAAACTCGTGTATATTTTGATGCGTGGTATGTGAAAAACTGGTCGATGTGGAATGATATAGCTATTTTATTCAAAACTGTTGGTGTTGTTTTAAAAAAAGATGGTGCATATTAATTTTGAGATTATAAAAAAACTGGATTAAAATTATGCCAATAAAATACGGCAATGTTCATTCAGTTAAACCCATAACTTTTTTTAGAAGGAATAAAATGAACGAATTAGTAACAGTTTATATTACTACACATAATAGATCAGCTATGTTAATTAGAGCGGTCAACTCGGTATTGAATCAGAGTTATAAATATATCGAAATAATTATAAGCGATGATGGGTCTACTGATGATACAGAAGAAGTCGTCAAAGGACTAATCAAAAGTAATGTTAAAATACGTTATGTAAGAAGCTCTGAGCCGAAAGGTGCTTGTCATGCAAGAAACTCTGCTATAAATATAGCTAAAGGCGAATATATCACAGGCTTAGATGATGATGATGAGTTCTCAGTAAATCGTGTAAGAGAGTTACTGGAAGTTGCTAAGGAAAAGGAAAAATATAGTTTTGTATCAAGTGGTATTATAAAAGTAGAAAAGAAAGGGACTGTTCGAAATTATATTCGATCACGTGAAATTACGGAAGAAATGATTAAAAACTCTAATTGT
Source organism: Erwinia sp. S43 (assembly GCF_016624745.1). Lineage (NCBI taxonomy): Bacteria > Pseudomonadati > Pseudomonadota > Gammaproteobacteria > Enterobacterales > Erwiniaceae > Erwinia > Erwinia sp. S43. Next base: position 140,214 of record NZ_JACVTX010000012.1, read on the forward strand.
GTAGGTAATCAGATTTTCATCAGAACAGAGTATTTAAAGGGAGTTGGTGGATTTGATGAAAGCCTGAAAGCTTGGCAAGATTTTGACTGCTGGTTAAGGATTATTTTGAAATATGGAACAGCTTATAACTGTGCATTGTTTAATTATATAATGCATACTGAGCATGAAAATGGTCGAATTACAAATAGCCCTAAAGTTACTGGTGCTGTAGAATATTTTCTAAAAAAACATAAAAATGTTCTAACTAAAGCTAATGTTAAAAATATCAGATTTAATTATATTTTGTATTACACTAATAAAAATAAATTTTTTGAATTAATAAATCACTTCTCCAAACAAACTTTGACTTTGTATTGTAGATTTTTGTTAAGTCACTATTTTTCATTTGTTAAAAATCTGTTTAATATGAAGGTGTCACAGTGAGTGAGCAGTGGAAAGTTGCGATAATTATGCCAATGTATAATGCTAAAGATTATATAGACAGGGCAATATTCTCGGTTATTAATCAAACATATACAAATTGGGTTTTATACATTATTGATGATTGCTCAACAGATGATTCTTATGATTATGTAAAGAATAAATATAACAAACAGGATAATATAATTCTTGTTAAAAATGAAAGGAATAAAGGTGCTGCAATAACTAGAAATGTAGGCCTTAAAATGTGTCAGGAAAACGTAGTATGTTTTATAGATAGTGATGATGAGTGGCTGGAAAATAAGCTTTCGCTACAAATTAGCTCGATAAAAGCAGGCTATAGAATTGTAATTGGTAACTATCTTTACAAGAGTAAGAATGAATATTATATTAAGCATTCATCTAATATTTTAACTCAATATCAATTTTTAAAAAAACAGTATAGAGTGTGTTTTTCATCGGTCTGTATCAATTTCGCTCATGAAGAGAAAGAGTATTTTAAAAAAATCGGACATGAAGATTTTGAGTTTTTGAATAGATGTTTCGATAGATTTGGAACTAGTTATGTGGTCAGTGAAATTGTTGCCAAATATCACTGCCAAGAAAATTCACTATCCTCAAATAAAATAAAAGCAGCAAGATGGCATTTTAACATTTTAAAAAATGAATTTGGTTACTCTCTTCCTCAAACGATATATTACTTCTTCCATTATTTTTACAACGCACTGAAGTTCAGTAAGAAATATCGATAACAATTCGGAATTAAGATGAAAAAAGTAGCTATTGTAATAGGTGATGCATTTTCTTATGCAGGAACTGAAAATGTTTGTAATTATATGACAGATTGCTTGGGCGATGATTGCTTAATCAATATTTTATCTTTATCGGGTAATGGTAAGCCTTTCTATCCATACCAAAAAGTTAATAAAATAATTACTTTCAATGATTACAAGAAACCATTAATTGAAATTAAAAAAAATATTCTCGAAAATGATTACGATACTGTTTTTGTTGTAAGCATGGGAAAACTAAGTTTTTTATTCAGACTTTTGTTTTTGACTGATTTTTCAATTAAAAGACGAACCAGATTTATAGCCTGTGAACATATAGCATTTGACTCTTTTAATATGGCAATTAAACTCTTAAAAATATTATCTTTAAAGTGGTATGATTTAGTTGTTGTGTTAACAGATCTGGATAAAGGGAAATTTTTGAAAGCGGGTGTAAAGGTTGTAAAAATTAACAACCCAATACACTTCAGGTACCATGTAAAAGAACAAAGATACTTTACTGCATTATCTGTAGGGAGATTGAATAACCAAAAAGGTTTTGACAGATTGTTGAAGATATGGTCTATATTTTCTAAGGGAAATGATAATTGGGTATTAAACATAGCAGGCGATGGAGAATTAATGGATGAATTGAAATCGTTAGCAATTGAATTAGGCATTGAAAATAAAGTAAATTTTTTAGGGAAAATTAACAATTTAGAAACATATTATAAACAAAGTGATGTTTTTCTTATGACGTCTAGATATGAGGGGCTCCCAATGGTTTTGTTGGAAGCTAAATCATGGTCTTTACCAGTGATTGCATACGACTGCCCAACTGGCCCTCGAGAAATTATCAACAATAATACTGACGGCTATTTGATAAAAGATGATGACCATGTTTCTTTTATCGAGAAGTTGAATGAGATTTCAGTTTCTGATGCTACTTTGTATGAATTAAGTGCATCAGCATCTGAAACATTCAAGCCCTTCGATTCCGAAATGGTAAAACTTCAGTGGCGTTCAATCATAAGTGCAAGTCATTTCAAGAATGATAATAATTAAAAATATAATCTATAAATATCATGTTGAAAATTATATTGCCAACCCGACAATTAAGTAAAGCGATTAAAGGTTTAGTATGTCAATCGGAGAAAAATCCAATTCAAAATCCAGCAAAGTTATTGGGATTTTATGGTATTTCATTAGCGCACTATTTCCAGCATTGAGTTCTTTTATCATTTTCTCTTTAGCCACGAGACAAATATCTCCATCACAATTAGGATCGGTTTCACTAGCACTAACCATAACAATTTTTCTTATTAGTTTATGTGGTAGCGGGTTTGGAGATGCTTTAATACAAAGAAAAGATATTAATAAAAAACACGTATCCAGTGTATTTTGTCTTCTTTTGATTTTATCAGTGTCTTTATATACATTCAGTCTATTATTTGTCTATACAATACCTCTTGAATCTTTTGATCCCCTCTTTAAAACTGCATATGTATTATTTGGGATAAAGTTGATACTAGATGTCTGCGCAACCCTACCATTATCCTTATTAACTAGGCAAATGGAGTTTAAAAAAATAGGCATTAGGACAATGGTTTGTTCAGCTGGAGCAACATTGGCTTGTATACCTATCTTGTATCTTGGTGGTGGTGTATGGGCAATAGTATTTAGCCAAATCACATCGTCAATCATTAGTTTTATCATTTTATGGTCATCTTCTCATATAAAACCCAATTTAAAATTTTGTATTGAATCATTCAATGATGTGAAAAGCTTCGGAATAAAAACAACATTGGCTAAAATAGTTTCATCAATGAATTTAGATAATCTCGTGATCGGGGCTTTTGGGAATTTACATACACTCGGAGTTTATACATTTAGTAGACGTATTTGTAGTGTTTTTACAGACGTTATAGCAGGAGCAATGTCAAATGTATCCTATCCTTTATATTCATCTTTACAGCATGATAAAGTGCGATTGAATGAGGTTTTTTTAAAGACAACGTTTGTTTCTACACTAATTAGCCTTCCTGCATTTACTGGGTTGTTCTTGTTATCTGATTATATAGTTCCTTTGATATTCGGTAGTCAATGGGCGGTCGCCGTTTTTGCAATAAAGTGCTGCTGTTTTATTGGCTTTATATCATGTATTGGAGTTTTGCAACTATCCCTGATCAAAGGTCTCGGGAGAACAGGTTGGATTTTGAAGTATCAATTGTTCCAGCAAATCACAACAGGTATTTTAGCTTATGTATTCTCTGATTTTGGAGCAAACGCAGTAATGCTCGCAATAACAATAAAGACATATATCGTATGGCCTTATACAATCTTCTATGTATCTAAAATATTAAACTTGAATGTTTTAATTCATTATTTGAAATCACTTTCGAAACCGATATTTGCAACAGCAATTATGGTTTTGATATTCCATTTGATGGGTTACTTTTTCCCTTCAATGAAAGAAAATGTTATATTTTACATAGTTGTACAGATTTTCTGTTGTGCACTTTCTTATATTTTATTAGTTTTAGCTATTTCTCGAAAAGATATTTCAGAGATGATCTCCACCTTCAAAACAAAAAAAAGCTAACATGATCAAGATGTAAGTTTATGAAACTTGATTTTATCATTGGAGTAAAGTGCTAAGTAAGATAAATAATTAATTATTCTTTTATTTAAAATTCTATAGTCTTAACAAAAAAAGAAATTAAGTAAGCCATGTTAAATAGGGTGAACGTTAATGAAAGTTGAATATTTTAATTCGAAATTAAATTTCGGTGATGAGTTAAATTCATGGTTGTGGGACTATTTTTTGGGTGATACTAAAAATATTTCTGACTGTGATTATTTTGTACCAGTGGGGTCATTATTATGTGATTGGTTTTTAGAAAGAGTCGGTGACAAGAAAACAGTTATCTTTTCAAGTGGTGCAGGTTATGGAGATGTAGCTGATTTAAAAAAGGAAAATATTAAAATTATTGGTGTAAGAGGTACCCTCACTGCACAAACGTTAGGACTTGATGAGTCATTGGCTATAGGAGATGGAGCAGCGCTTATATCTTTAGTGCCAGAATTAAAAAATAGCGAAAATCTTGAAAATGAGATCAAGCCAGTTATATTTATACCTCATCATGAATCATTGGATGATTTCGATTGGGAATCGATTTGTAACGCAGCGGGAATAATGTTCGTTGACCCTAGAAATACTTCTAAATACGTTGCCGATAAAATTATAAACTCTAAACTTGTGATTGCTGAAGCTATGCATGCTGCTATTTTTTCTGATGCACTAAGAGTTCCCTGGGTTCCGATTGTTACTACGCATAGAATTAACACTTTTAAATGGATGGATTGGCTCTCCATGTATAATTTAAAATATTCACCTACTTATATTGGATCACCTTCTCTTATTTTAGAAATCGAAAATAAAATTAGAATTAGTACCAACACATCTTTGTTCAATAAAAATAATGACTTGTCCTTTTATAAGGACAATGTATTTAATGGTTCTAACTTTAATCTTAAACGAAAAATTTGCGCTGCATCATGCATGGTTTTAAGAAGCTTACATAATATCTCGCCGAAATCGAAAGGGCTAAGAAGTAGTGTGGTCATTAAATCAATGATAGATGCAAAAAACCAGGCTGGTAATTTGTCGGAAGATGAGGTTTTCTTAAAACGAGTTGCTGTTATACATAACAAACTTCTTGGGTTGAAACCCTAATAATGTAATGGAAATTAGTTCTGATGAAAGGATGATTACTGATTCTTATGAGAAAAATATTTGCACTTACATGTCACAAGCTTACAAACCCATTAATTCATACAGTCACATACCTTTCATCATTCAATGAAAACATTGTCCTTATTCATCTTGATAAAAAATCTGCGATTGATGAGTTTATCTTTCTTGAGTCAAATAATGTTATTTTCATTCCGGATAGGCATGACTTAGTATGGGGTGGATATTCTCAGATTTTAGCAACTATATCTTTGCTTCGTTTTGCGACAGGAGTACCAGACGGTTTTGAATATTTCTTCTTGATTTCTGGAGATGATATTCCTTTGATAAGTGTTGAGAAAATGAATCTTTTCCTTTGTGAGAATTATGGTTTGGAATTCGTTCATTTTCAAAATGGAAAAAATAAAATCGTAGATCCGTATGAGCGGGTTAAATATAAATACTTTAGTATTCATCATGGAAGAAAAAAAAATTTTCTCCATAAGGTGTTAATTAAACTACACCATATTTTAAAGTTTTTATTTATAAATAAGGATTTCGTTAAGAATTTAGAACTCTATCCGCCAATGTATAAAGGTATTAACTGGATCGGAATAACAAATGAGATGGTTAGTTACGTTATAAATTATGTAAACAAGAACCCATGGTACCTTCATTCATTCAAGTATTCATTGTGCGCAGACGAGGTTTTCTTTCATACAATAATTAATACTAAACCTGATGCTGTTTTTTATTTTAATAGCAATGCAATTAATAACGCTTTGCGTTACATTGATTGGAATAGTGGTCCTGAGTATCCTAAAGTCTTAGGTCAAAATGATATTGAAAATATTAAATCCGAAAGTCTTGCATTTTTTGCGAGGAAGGTATCTTCTGATATTGATATAAAAATACTCAAAGACATACTTGTTGAAGAATGAAAATATTCTTGCTATAAATCTTTAGCTACATTGATTATAAACATAAGCGAATCGTCCTATGAAAGTAAATAAGGATTTTGTTGTTGGGTTTTCAGTTACTTTTCTTATTCCTTTTTTAGGTGTCATATATACTTTTTTGAAAGTGAATAGAAAAAATTATAATATGATGCTGGCCAACATTTTTCTGTTTGTTTTTTTTATTACTTTAAATTTGTATCCCTACCAAGATCTTTATCGAAGATATATCGAAACTTATTATATTTACAACTCGCAAACAACTTTAACGCAAGCTATAGACGGACATGTTGATTTCACTTTTTATATATTATCGCTTGCAATAAAAAAAATCGGAATTCCTTTTCCTTTCCTCCCAGCATTTATGTCCGCACTCAGTGTAACTTTGTTCATTAAATCAATTTTATCAGGTGTTAATGAGCTATCTACCGATCGTGTCGTAAAGTGGGTAGTTATACTTGGCTTCTTACTTTTTCCAACAATCCAATTAGCGTTAGGTGTACGCTGGGGAATGGGGATCTCTTTGTTGATGTATGGTTATTTTTCTTTGTATAATAAAGGTAAGAAGTTCTTTGGCTTGACTGTCATACTAATATCAATCCTTACGCATTTTTCAATGGTTATAATAGTACCTGTTTTGATATCAGCTTCATTTATTAGACTTAATAGATTCAGTTTTTTGATGCTGTCAATAATGTCTGCATTTTTAAGCACAACATTATTGCCCTTCCTCCTTTCCAAATTAGGCATTTTGGGTAGCTACGCGAGTGTAGGGTATGGTTCGGATTCCGAATTGAATGAAGTTGGGAACTTGAACTCCATAATAGCAACAGGTATAGGTTTCGTTTATACCGCTTATTTCACCTTTTTGGTTATGATTAAATGGAAGTTAGTTGAATCTGAATATTATCTGAAAATAAGAAATGTAGCCTTAATAACTTTCGTTTTTACATGTCTCTCTGCAATATCGTTGGTTGCTTTCAGACGATACACTAATGCATTGTACTTTCTTTTCATCGTGTGTGTTTATTTTCATTATTGTTTGCATGTTAACTCAATAAAGAAAATGGTTGTGATGGTTTCTCTTTTTGCATTTTTATTCAGCGGTTTGTTCTTGCAGAGAAGACCAATTCTACTCAGTGAGTTATGGAAAGGGCTGTACACACCAGCTGTTTTCTACAGTTTACTCACAACTGAAAAGTACAATTCCTATCTAATGAAAATAGATGATGATGGTGATTGGAAAGGTAATAAAATAAATAAGTAATTTCTTTTCCCATAATGTTAATTTATTGAATGTCAATTTTTATATAGTTTAACTAACTAACTAACTAACTAACTAACTAACTAACTAACTAACTAACTAA
>NZ_JACVTX010000013.1:0-132660 GCF_016624745.1 Erwinia sp. S43
CAGGGGGGGGTTTTTTACGCCCACCCCCCCCCCCCCCCGGAAAGCTGCGTTCGAGCCATACAGGCAGTTCTAGGGCCTCCTGAGGGCGGGAATATGCATACCCCTGAACCACCGGGCAGTCGTGTTGTTTGAGCAAATCCTGTTGCTCTTGTGATTCCACCCCTTCGGCGACAACATTGATGCCCAGGCTTTTACCTAATTCAATCACTGCAACTACCATTGCCTTGAGACCAGTGTCCGTGAGGCATTTACTGATAAATCCACGATCAATCTTCACCTCGGTGACGGGAAGAAGTGAAAGATTAAACAGGCTTGAGTGCCCCGTTCCAAAATCATCCACAGATAAACCAACACCCAACGCACGCAGACCATCAATAACCTGATGCGCATCGTCGGTCATCATGATGGATATGCTCTCGGTGATCTCGATGGTCAAGTTCTCACCGGCGAGGTCATACTCGCGTAAAAGCGATGCGACATACTCCGTCAACGCGGGATCGTGAAAACTGGGTGATGCCAGATTCACGGAGACCGCAGGAACGACTACACGCTGCTCACGCCATGCAGCCATCTGCCGGCAGGCTTCGCGTAGCGCCCAACGCCCCAGCGTTTCTATTTGCCCCGTTTCTTCGGCCAGTTGTATGAAGATATCCGGTGGGATCGGCCCCAGTTCTGGGTCTGTCCAGCGCGCCAACGCCTCAACGCCATGGAGTTGGCCATCGCTCAGACGAATTTGTGGTTGATAAGCCAGGCGTAATCCGCCTTCTGCCAGCGCCCGCCGTAAAGCAGTTCCCAGCATTAGCCTGTCGCGGGCGCGCACGTTCATTTCGGGACTGAAGAAGCGATAGCTACCGCGGTTGGTAGACTTGGCCTCGTACATCGCTTTTTTTGCTTCCCCCAGTAAGGTTTCCCGATCGAGGCCCGGCTGATCGGGATGCAGCGAGATCCCGACACTGCTCGATAACTGCAGCGAATGACCATCCGCCTGGATTGGCCTGCTAAGCCTTGCCTGTAACCGCTCCACCAACCGCAATACGGAATTCAAATCCTGGCCTGGTACCACGATGACGAAAATATCGGCCTCAGTCCTGCTTATCAAACCCAGAGATTTCAGACGCCATTGCAATCTTTTGGCTATCTCTAGCAGTACCTGGTCGCCGATAGAGTGCCCAAGCCCTTCGTTGATATCGCGAAAGCGATCCAATCCCAGCGACAGAATCGCAATATTCGTCGTCGTGTCCTGCACCAGCAGATCGTCGATGTATCGCCTCAGACGTTCTTGGTTCGGCAGCCCGGTCAACGGGTCGAAATAGGTGAGCTTTTCCAGGAGCCCTCGGTTTTTTTCCTGCTCGATTGCCAGCATGGCCAGGTGCGAGCACGATTCGACGATCCGCTGGTGATAGGGACTGGGCACGCGGGGCTGTGTGGAATAGAAAGCAAATGTCCCGGCCACTTCGCCGTTGCGTAGCTTAATCGGGAAAGACCAGCAAGCTCTCAGGCCATGCTGCAATGCCAGATCGACATAGTCCTTCCAGAGGGGGGAGTGTTCGATATCAACGCAGATCGACGGCTCACCACTCGTCGCCGCCGAACCGCAGCTTCCCACATCGGCACCTATCACCAATCCCTCGATGGCCTGGAGATAGACCTCGGACAACCCATTTGCAGCCCACAGTCGCAGTCGGGATTGCTCATCGATACACATGATCGACAGGAGAATGTCGGGTGCAATCTCATGCAGTCGCTGGCATAGAAAATTCCCTTGTTCAATGAAGGACAAGTTACTGGTGAGTGCCTGTAGAAAATCGCGTTCCAGATCGCGTAGACGTCGCTCCTCCGTAATGTCATGCACGACGTCCAGGGAATAGCCCTTGAATGGGCCACCGGCATCGTCGATCGGCGTGCTCATGACCCGAACCCAGAGATTGTCTCCGGTTTTTGAAGACGCCGTGTTATCGTGCAGGATGGGCTCGCGTCCCCATGGAAGCGCCATTTGCCGAGCCACTTCCTCCGGAGTATCTTCGACGCCAGTGAGCAGGGAAACTGGATTGTGCCCTAGCATGTCCTGAGCGTCGTAGCCGAACAAGCTGGTATAAGCGGGATTAACCTGTATCATTCTTCGTTTTGCATCCAGCAGCGCCATGGGCTGACGGGTGCAATTGAAGGCCTTAATCTGTAGCATCAACCGCTGAGACTGCTCGACCTCTTCGGTTTCATCGGTTACGAGGATCAGGTAGTGGGGACGCTGACCAAAATCCAGCCTCAGTAGGGTGACGCAGGCCCACAGTGCGTTGCCGTCCTTGCGATAGAGCTGTAACTGGCGAGCCTGACCAGCTGCAATCCAGGCGTTGTCTGTGCCATTTTCACGAATGAAACCATCGTAGTGTGCACGCAATTGAGGCGGAACCAACTGTGTTGTCAACACCGATTGGCCCAAAACTTCTTCCCGCCGGCACGCCCATAGTTGCTCAGCGGCTTGATTGAAGAAGCGGACGTGGTCGTTGTCGTCAATCAGGATGCATGCAAAAAACGCTTGCTCCAACGCAGGGAACAGTGCTTCCCCGATACTTGAGGCGATCCGTTGCATATTCGCTCCCCCTTGTGTTGAACCAACCTCGGCTATCACGCGGGCAGGTTGGTTTTTCATCGGTCCAACACCGACTGTTGCCTAGCATTTTGAAAGTTTTCGACCTCGAACGCCGCTGTCCGCAGATAGCTGCAGCGCAGGCCAGAAATGGCATCTTCATGCCGATGTGAGACTCCTTTTTACCCGATCCAATCACGAATTGATACAGATCAATACATGATTGGATCGTCCATGTAAGACTACCTGTGGCTATGCTTCGTTTTTGCTAGATGCCCCAGAGTCAACCTCACGCCAGCCGAAGCATCGCTGAACTATCCTTCAATGAGAAGCACACCGCCATAACGACTTCATGCAGGTTGTCCGCGGTCACCGCTTCGACCGGCGCAAGCCCCTTGAAGTCATCGTGCGGATGGGAAAGCGCCCGGTAGATTTCCCATGAGTCCGCCTCGCGTGCGAATTTAAGCACCGCCTGGATCAGCCTGTGCTTCAGCGGCGTGAAATGCCAGTCCGGAACGCGCTGCCCCAGGTTGCCGAGGCTCAGTGCCAGCACCTTGCGTCCGCTGATCTCGTAGCTGATCCACCGCCGCGACTTCCCAGCCATCTTCGCAAAATCCGCTGCGGAAAGAAGGTGTGGCGAATTGAAGATGTCCAACCGCGCCAGTTGCTCTCGCTGGCTTTCCGACAAGACCGGCGGTGTACGCGGTCCCGTGATAGCGGACAGTCGATGCACGGAGTCCGGCAGCGTCGGCATGCCCGCTCCAGGCTTCGAGACCAACACGATGGGGGCAGGCGGCATTGCTGCTTCAGCGCCCTCTGGCACTTCATCAGGCACTTCCGGAACACCTTCCAGATGGACGGTCAGGTGCATGCTCGCGGCCTCGACCTGATGCTGCTCGAACAGATCAAGCCGATCAGCCCAATCCTGCATCATGCGGCGGCGTTGCTCCACGTATTCGGCGTGGTTGTAGGCGGCGCTCACCTTGTCGGGATCAGAATGCGAAAGCTGCGCATCGATCCAGACTTTCGGATACCCGATTTCATTCAGTGCGGTCGAAATCGTCGCCCGGATACCGTGGCCCGTCAATTGATCGGTATAGCCCATACGCTTGAGCGCCTGGTTCAGGGTGTTCTCGCTGATGCGCTTCTTCAGGTCCCAGCCATGGGAAAACAGGTAGCGCTGTGCCGGCTTGAACTCCTCCAGCATGTGTTGGACGATCTCCATGGCCTGTGCCGAGAGAGGCACGATGTACGGAGGGATATCACCAGGTCGCTTGCCCTCTTTCCGCATCTCAAGCTGCAACTGCTTCACGACCTCCGGGGGGATGATCCACAAGCCTTGGTCAAGATGGAATTGATCCGGTGTCGCCAGGCGCAACTCCCCGGTACGCACCCCGGTCAGGAACAACAGCCGCAGCCCGAGCTGGGTCTGAAGACGGCCGTGGTACTTGCGCAGCCGTGACAGCATCGCCGGCAACTCATCCATTCGCAGGAACGGGTTGTGACGAACAGGAGGCATCGGCAGAGCGACGACATCCAGATCAAACGCCGGGTTCTGCGGCAAGCCGGGCACGATGATCAGCGCATAGCGGAACATCTGCCTGAACCAGGTGCGCACCTTCTCTGCCACGCTGAGCGCCTTCCGCCGTTCGATCTTGGCAACGACCTCCAGAAGGTCGGGCCGCTGAATTTCATAGATAGGGCGCTTTCCGAGCGTCGGAAGAATGTCTTTCTTGAAGATGCGAAGGATCTGCGTCAGCGTGCTTTGCCGCCCCTCCTTGAGGACAAGCCTGCGATGCTCGACCCACTTATCGAACACCGCCTGGAAGGTGTGCTCATCGGCCAGCCGAACAGCCTGTCGCTTCTGCTTGCGGTCCGCTCGGGGATTGATGCCCTTGGCCAGCAATGCACGGGCCGCATCGCGAAGGGTGCGCGCTTCCCGAAGGCCAACCTCCGGGTAGGTGCCCAGCGACATGCGCTTCTGCTTGCCAGCCCAGTAGTAACGGTAGTGCCAGGTCTTGCCTCCGGTCGGAGAGACCGCGAGGGAGAGTCCGTCGATATCGCTGACGGTGTAAGCCTTGCCGGTCGCCTTGGCGTTCCGGGCGGCCATATCTGAGAGTGCCATGCTCCAGCTCCTGAACTTTGAGTCAGGACTAGATGCTTGTCTCGTTGACCGCGCTCCTCCAGCAACAATCCGGAAAGCGCCTTACCCGTATTCATGGACTTAAAAATGGACTTAAAAGTCCCGGATGTTGGCGGTTTCCAGTGGACGTCACTGGAATGAAAAAAGGGCCTTTCGGCCCTGTTTTCAATGGCTTGCAGAATTCAGTGGAACTCTACAGAACCTAAATTGGAGCGGGAAACGAGACTCGAACTCGCGACCCCGACCTTGGCAAGGTCGTGCTCTACCAACTGAGCTATTCCCGCTTGGCCATCAACTTTGCTACTTTGTTTGAGTGAAACTCAGAAGCTGCTGATTTGCTTTATCTTCTGGCAGACCGTGCTGCCTTTCGATGCGTTGCATTCTACTGAGATGGCGCACTGAGTCAATCAAATTATCCGTACAATGCGTCCGTTTGCTGCTTTTTAAGTCGCTTCGATCAACGTTCGAGCAAATCACCGCGTGCAGCGCTCAAATATTGGAACATTGACCAGAAAGTCAGCACGGCGGCGATGTACAGTGCGGCCACCCCAATGCCCTCAACGATCGAGTTCGGACGCCATAACAGAGCAAAAAGTGCCAACATCTGCGCCGTGGTTTTCACTTTACCAATCCAGGATACGGCAACACTGCTGCGTTTACCGATTTCCGCCATCCACTCGCGCAGCGCAGAAATGATAATTTCACGGGCAATCATGGTTGCAGCAGGCAAGGTGATCCACCATGCGTGGAAGTATTCCGCCACCAGCACCAGCGCCATGGCAACCATCACCTTATCGGCCACCGGATCGAGGAACGCACCAAAACGGGTGGTTTGCTTCCAGCGACGGGCAAGAAATCCATCGAACCAGTCCGTTACCGCAGCAACGACAAAGATCAATGCACAAAGTAGTGGAGCCCATTCAAACGGCAGGTAGAACGCCAGCACGAAAAATGGAATTAAAACTACGCGAAACAGGGTCAGTAAGGTCGGGATATTAAATGGCATAATTATGCTAACTGTTTGGACAGAGTAGAATTTGTCTCTATGTTCCTACATTGCTACGGGTGTTGCAATGCTTAGTGTTTCAGCGCATAGAAGATTTTTTCGGCCAGCGCATGCGATATTCCCGGTACTTTGGCAATCTCTTCCACCGAAGCATTTATCAGCGGTTGCAGGCCCCCCATATACTTCAGCAGCATCTGGCGACGTTTCGGGCCTATGCCTTCTATCGTTTCCAGTGCGCTGGTATTTTTCACTTTCGCCCGTTTGTTGCGATGACCCGTAATTGCATGATTGTGAGAGTCATCACGAATATGCTGCAATACATGTAGCGCAGCGGAATCCGGCGGCAGAGAAAAGCCCTCCCCCTCCGGTTCGAAGAACAGTGTTTCCAGTCCCGCTTTGCGATCGGTGCCTTTCGCAATACCGAGCAGCAAAGGATGCTGTTTATCCCAACTGACGTCCAGTTCCGCAAAAACGCTTTTCGCCTGCGCCAGCTGACCTTTACCGCCGTCAATAAGAATCACATCGGGGATTTTACTCTCTTCCAGCTCTTTGCCATAACGGCGGCGCAGTACCTGATTCATCGCCGCGTAGTCATCCCCTGGCGTGATTCCGCTGATATTATAACGCCGGTATTCACTGCGCACCGGACCATTAGCATCAAATACCACACAGGAAGCCACAGTTTGCTCCCCCATCGTATGGCTGATGTCGAAACACTCCATTCGATTGATTTCAGGCAGTTCCAGCACCTGAGCCAGCTCTGACAGACGCTGATGAACGGTGGAATGCTGTGCCAGCCGCGTCGCCAGCGCCGTGGCGGCATTGGTCCGGGCCAGCTTCAGATACCGCGCGCGATCGCCACGCGGCTTGCTTTGTATGCTGACCCGCCGCCCGGCAAGCTCGGTCAGGGACTCAGCCAGCAGGTCTTTTTCCGGTAGAGTGAAATCGAGCAGGATATCTGACGGCAGCGTTCGGGCCTGGCTGCCCTGTAAGTAGAACTGCCCGACGAAGGTTTGCACCACCTCGGCCTGATCCGTTCCTGCCGGGACCTTCGGATAATAGCTGCGGCTGCCCAGCACCTTGCCCTGCCGGATAAACAGCACGTGCAGGCAGGCCAGGCCGCCATCGAAAGCAACGCCGATGACGTCCATATCATCGCCCTGATTGGAAACGAACTGTTTTTCCGTTACGCGGCGCACAGCCTGGATTTGATCGCGCAGGCGTGCAGCCTCTTCAAAACGCAGATCCATGGCGGCAGCCTCCATCCGACTGACCAGCTGGTTGAGAACCTGATCGTCCTTGCCGGACAGAAACAGCCGCACGTAGTTAATCTGCTGGGCGTATTCTTCCTCGCTCACCAACCCGCTTACACAGGGACCTAAACAGCGGCCAATCTGATACTGCAAACAGGGCCGCGTGCGGTTGCGGTATACGCTGTTTTCACACTGGCGAACGGGAAACACCTTTTGCAACAGCGACAGCGTTTCCCGCACCGCGTAGCCATTAGGGAAAGGACCAAAGTACTCCCCTTTCGCGTGTTTGGCACCGCGATGGCTGGCAAGGCGCGGATGGGCATCAGCGCTGAGGAAGATATAAGGATAGGATTTATCGTCACGCAGCAGAACGTTATAGCGCGGCTGGTAGAGCTTTATATAGTTGTGTTCCAGCAGCAGGGCTTCTGTTTCCGTGTGGGTCACGGTCACATCTATCTGCTGGATCAATGCCACCAGCGCTTCCGTTTTTCGGCTGGCAAGATTACCGCGAAAATAGCTGGAAAGGCGCTTCTTCAGATCCTTTGCTTTACCAACATAAATGACCGTTTCACTGGCGTCGTACATACGATAGACACCAGGCTGGCTGGTAACGGTTTTCAGAAAGGAACGGGCATCAAATACCATACTACTCACTGCTGATTAACGGTTCCGAATTGAACAGACCATAGCGAATAGCCAGATGCGTTAACTCAACATCACCGCTGATATTCAGCTTGCTGAACATACGATAGCGATAGCTATTCACCGTCTTAGGGCTGAGATTCAACTGCTCGGAAATCTCAGTCACTTTCTGTCCTTTGGTGATCATTAGCATAATCTGCAGTTCGCGTTCTGACAAACAGCTCAAAGGTGATTCTGACTGCGGTTCTATCTGGCTTAACGCCATCTGTTGCGCGATATCAGAGGCGATGTAGCGCTGCCCGGCATTGACTGAACGGATCGCGTTGACCACTTCCTGCGGAGCCGCACCCTTACTCAGGTAACCTGATGCACCCGCCTGCATTACCTTCGCCGGAAGCGGGCTTTCGGTATGAATGGTCAGCATAATCACTTTAGCATCCGGCGAGTAACGCACAATTTTACGCGTAGCTTCAAGGCCGCCAATGCCTGGCATGTTCATATCCATGAGTACCACGTCAACATTGTTGCCGCGGCACCATTTCACTGCATCCTCACCACAGTTGGCTTCACCTACAACCTGGATACCTTTGATATCTTCCAGTATGCGACGGATCCCTGTACGCACCAGTTCGTGGTCATCGACGAGAAAAACGCTTATCAAACGGAACTCCCTAAATGGCTGAGGCAGGTGATGATGTGCAATAACGCAGGGTCATTATTCTACTACTTTTTTTTCACTGGTAGAACATATTTAACACAGCGACTAACAATTTCGTTTCTTAAATCATAATGCAAAATAAAAAATAACGCTCAAGAAAATCTCTAAGGCAAAGACATTGATAATCGTCGATAAAATTGCAATAAATACTTACCAAAATAAATATAAAATACACAATAGCCAATAATTACATGGCGTTAGATAAAACCAATCGCGACAGCTCTTCGTTAAGTAAATTCTACAGACATCCGGATATCTCTGCGAACTTAAATTAAGTCTAGTCTAAAGCGATAAGTAAGCAGGATGACGTTACCGTTACTGCACCACGCTTTACTTCGTAAGCGAGAGCGAAAACGAAGCGTGCCCGTCTGATTTTTTTTATGCTATGTATGATATACTTTTAACAATTTTTCGCGCCCTGCCCTGTGGCTCAGGAGCATGTTTTTTATCATTTATCAGGAGAGATCATGAGTCAGATTGACTTTTCAACCAGTGAAGACGTTAAAGCTTTAGCTAACGAAGTCACCTGCATGAAGGCGTTGGTTACGCTGATGTTGAAATCGATTGGTCAGGCCGACGCAGGCAAAGTGATCATCAATATGGAGCGCTACATTGCGGGCCTGGAAGATGAACAGCAGGCTGAAGTGTTCAGCAACACCGTAAAACAAATCAAACACGCTTTCCGCCAGTAACCAGACAGGGCCGGCAGCAGTGACATCGTTCCCGCTGTCGGCATCGGGCGTACCTAATTTTCCCTGACGATACCGCTCTTCTGCATCATCGGATAAGCGTCAGGCCTTCAGAAAAATAAACAATAACCAGTTGATGAAATAATGGCCTTACTGATTAAAGCGATACTTGGTGCTGTCGTTGTGTTACTCATCGGCATTCTTGCAAAAACACGTAATTACTATCTTGCCGGATTGATCCCCCTGTTTCCCACTTTTGCGCTAATTGCACACTATATCGTCGGAAGCGAGCGTGGAGTTGAGGCGCTGCGCGCAACCATCCTGTTTGGCATGTGGGCGATCATTCCCTACTTCGTTTATCTGTTATCGCTGTGGTATTTCATCAATATGATGCGGCTGGTGCCTGCACTGATGGCCGCGGTAGCCTGCTGGTCCGCGGCGGCATGGCTGTTGATAACGCTGTGGTCGAAATGGCAGGCCTAGCGCCCGCGCATACCCCAGCTGATTGAAACGCCCAGAGACGGCAGGACCTCTTCGGGCTTAAAACGTCTTGAGCCATGAAAACGGCTGGCCAGATGAGGCTGGGAAATCGGTATTCTTACAGCAAAGAGATTATCTTCCGACTGAATGACGCCCGGCGGCAGTTGCAGATAGTTAACCTGATACTGACCGAACATGTTTTCCAGCATCGGTGTCGCGGCGCTGAATAAATTGCTGATTCCGGACTGTTCAGCGAGCTGAAGCGCGTGCCATAAGATATTTAATGGCAGCTCACTGTCTATCTCCAGGCGCGCTGAAAAACGGGACATCTCCCAAATTTGTCCACCGTCAAGGCTTTCCCGATCGGCGTCAGAAAGTTCGCTATTTTCCGGGCACTGCCATTTCATCAGCCGTGCACAGCCGCAAATGCCGTGCTGTGCATGCCAGGCGATCAGCCAGCAGACATCGGAACGATCAAAGCGATCGTACTCCTGGCCAGGGGTGCTGAGCCGTGAAGGAATTGACCAGCCTTCTTCTCTGGCAAAAACGCTGTAACGGTAGCTCCCCAATTCGGCCAGCAACGAGGAAGGCATATCCTTCAGTTTGGTCTGGATAATTTTCATTTATAAATCCCCGTCGCACTCCCGCACGAAAACCGCCCCGGGCGGGACGCGCAGGGTTGTTACCCTTGCGAAGGGTAGACAACCAGTTAGTAATACGAAACTACCAAAATTAGTAGTTGCGTTGTCTTTCAGATCAAACCGATTGCAGCTGCGTAAGAGGCAATTTGCGTCTTGTTTGGCGCATTTAATCGTTTTTGCATGTTTTTCTGATGAAAATTAACCGTATGTTGAGAAATAGAAAGTATCAGCGATATTTCAGCTGACGTTTTCCCTTCCGCCGTCCATTTAAGGATTTCGCGCTCGCGATCGCTTAATTCCAGTTTCACAGAGACCATGGAAATATCTTCAAGCCGGCTGAGCGTAGCCAGCGACAGTTCCACCATATACTGGAGTTTAAGTTGTAACTCGGTAGTTAACTTTACATTATTTAACGGATCTGATGAGGCGAATGATAATATCCCCGTTGCTCTGTTTTGTGCGATGGCTGAGATTGAGATGCCGTGATAAATCCCATGCCGCCTTGCCGCACGCATCATGACGGCCCCTTCGCCTGCGCTCTCATCGTCCCACACCCACAGACTTCCCGGGAGCTGACAATTCTGCAGTATCGGGTCTACAGGGGAATAGTTTTCCTGAAAATAAAAATTTATCCATTTCTCAGGCAAATTACAGTAATAGAAGGTTTTGGGCCGCGTAAATGGCACAGGGTGCTTGATGAAAAGCACATAAAAATCGAACCCAAGGCGTTTTGCCTGTTGCTCAATTAACAAAGTCACCTGTTCAATTTCAGTCTTTTTACTGAATGCTAATTGAACTTCGTCTCGCCAATTGAAATAAGTGTCAGCAGTCATCAATTCCCCAACGGAACGTAAGGGAACCCACTCGCGTTGATTCTGGTTTTCATTGTAAATATTGCTGTGTAATTAGACATTAAATGTGACCAGATAAATGATTATTGTAATAATGTTTTCGTGAGTAAATTACAGGACCGTTTACTAATTTTTATTAAGTGTAGCTATTTTTTCACCGAAACAAGCCCAACTTTTATCCAATCCATCACAATACCGTATGTTATTATCACCTGAGTGTCCTGACTTCCCACTTTGCAACAATCATTAAGCCTCAGATAACACTTGTATCATAGGATTTATCTTATCAGCATACATCAACTTTGCGCTTTTTTCCCCCTGATCTGCATGTTGTCTTACCCTGACAGTGACTGCAGCCAAACCAGAATACCTGGTGATAACTAATTGATTGATTTTTATAGAATTAACCAACCTCGCCGATGAACTGAAATCGCCATAAATGTTCAAAATAGGCGCAAGCCATTATCTGTTTACACAATTCCTCTTTGACGTTCCTAATCCGGAATCCAACCCTGCCCCCTTTAGCATGGCGTTTTTTTGAGCAGACAATACCGCTTTAACGCAATGTCGTTGTTTTTTCTGCTTTATCATTCTGATTTTGCGTTAAGCTCCTCTTCCTGTGGTGTCAACCGGAATCATTCGCTTCGATCGCCATCACTATTACCGAAAAGAATTACCCGTTTAACGCGTTATTACACTATCTTATGCCAGCTAATCATGGCAGGACCGAATGAAATAAAAGCCATCAGAGCTTTAACTCATTTACACAGGACAGAACACGACAGGAGAACCTTAATGGTTGATCAATCAAAAGAGGCAACGCTTTCAGAGGAAGGCCCGGAAACGCTCAGGCGTAACCTGCATAATCGTCATATCCAGCTCATCGCTATCGGCGGGGCAATAGGCACCGGGCTGTTCATGGGTTCGGGCAAAACAATCAGCCTGGCCGGGCCATCGATCATCTTCGTTTATATGATCATCGGCTTTATGCTGTTTTTCGTCATGCGCGCTATGGGTGAGCTGCTGCTCTCCAATCTTGAGTACAAATCCTTCAGCGATTTTGCGGCGGACCTGCTTGGCCCGTGGGCCGGCTATTTTACCGGCTGGACCTACTGGTTCTGCTGGGTTGTCACCGGCATTGCCGACGTGGTGGCCATCAGTTCGTACTTCCAGCTGTGGTTCCCTGACTTCTCTATCTGGATGAGCGCCCTGCTGTGTATCGTGGTGTTCTTATCGCTCAATGTCGCCACCGTTAAGCTGTTTGGTGAGATGGAGTTCTGGTTCGCCATTATTAAAATCGTCGCCATCGTAGCGCTGATTGCCACCGGTATTGTACTGGTTGCCATGCACTATCCTTCGCCGGGCGGCGGTACTGCATCCTTAAGCAACATCTGGGATCACGGCGGTATGTTCCCGAAAGGGCTGAGCGGATTCTTTGCCGGCTTCCAGATTGCCGTATTCGCCTTCGTTGGGATCGAACTGGTGGGCACCGCAGCAGCCGAAACGCACGATCCTAAAAAAGTGTTGCCGCGTGCGATTAACGCCATTCCCCTGCGTATCATCATGTTCTACGTACTGGCACTGATGGTGATTATGGCCGTTACGCCGTGGAATCAGGTCGTCGCCGACCGTAGCCCGTTTGTTGAAATGTTTGTGCTGATTGGTCTGCCGGCTGCGGCAAGCATCGTTAACTTCGTAGTGCTGACCTCGGCGGCATCCTCCGCCAACAGCGGTATCTTCTCCACCAGCCGTATGCTGTACGGCCTGTCACAGCAGGGCGTGGCGCATCGTCGTTTTGGTGTGCTTTCAAGCCGTGCAGTGCCGACGACCGGTCTGTTCTTCTCCTGCTTCTGCCTGCTGGGCGGCGTGGCGCTGATTTATCTGATCCCGAACGTCATGACGGTGTTTACCCTGGTCACCACGGTCTCCGCCATCCTGTTTATGTTCGTCTGGACGATTATTCTGTGCTCCTACCTCGCATACCGCAAAAAGCATCCGCAGCGCCATGCGGAGTCGAGCTATAAAATGCCGCTGGGCAAGTTTATGTGCTGGGTGTGCATGGCCTTCTTCGCCTTCGTACTGGTGCTGTTAACGCTGGAAGAAGATACCCGCCAGGCGCTGATGGTGACGCCGCTGTGGTTCCTGATTCTGGCCGTGGGCTGGTTCCTGCGCAGCCGTAAACAGGCATAAGCCTTAGCTACAGGGCAGTCCTTGACTGGACCGCCCTGTTTTACCACTCCGCTATACCTGGCGTACGCGAATTCCCTCAATCACCATTTTCTGCACGTTTTCCACCGTCTGATTGAAAAAGGCTTCATCGCTCAGCGTCTGACCGGTCACGGCTTCAACCTGAGTCGCAAAATCAGCATAGTGCTGCGTGGTTGCCCACAGCATAAAAATCAAATGGTGTGGCTGAACTTCCGCCAGTTTTCCCTCGCGAACCCACTGTTCAATGATTGTCGCCTTATCTTCAACCAGATGACGCAAATCCCCCGCCAGCTCAGCCTTCAGCAGCGGTGCCCCCTGTAGCATCTCCATACAGAACAGCCTGGAGGCCTGAGGATAATCACGCGATACCTCCAGTTTAAGACGTATGTATTGGCGAATAGCCTCCAGCGGATGCTGATCGGCGCACAGCGCTCGCAGCGGTGCCAGCCAGATATCCAGCAGATCTTTTAACACCGCAATGTACAGCTCTTCCTTAGAAGGGAAGTAATACAGCAGATTGGTTTTGGATACATCGGCGCGTTCGGCCACTTTATCCAGGCTGGTGCCGTGGATGCCAAACTGTGAAAAATACTCCAGCGCCGCCGCCAGAATAGCGGAACGCTTCGCCGCGACCGCGCGGGAGCGCCGCGTTGGGGCTTTGACCGGTTGTTTATCTGTCGAATTCACCGTGACTCCGTGATCCATATGGGTTGCGGGGATAATACCAAATCACCCGAATCACACCTAATCGCGACGCTGCACTTTTATTGCGCACCGCTGCCAGTTATTTGTGCAGTTATTTTTTATCAAATGGTCCGTTTTGACCGACTGCTCTACCTTTAAATTCACAGAGCGAAAACAACCCATTGCTTTAATTAACATTTTTAATTCTGGCATAACCTTTGCAATATTTCCTGCAACGCGCCGCTTTAATGGAAACCGCAGGATGCAACGCAGCGCCGGGATTAAATCTTTCAATTAATCAGAGGGTTCCATATGAAAATCGGTGTTTTTATTCCTATCGGTAACAACGGCTGGCTGATCTCCCGCAACGCGCCGCAGTACATGCCAACTTTCGAGCTGAATAAAGCCATTGTGCAGAAAGCGGAGGCCTACAACTTCGATTTTGCCCTGTCGATGATTAAGCTGCGTGGCTTTGGCGGTGAAACGGAGTTCTGGGACCACAATCTGGAATCCTTCACGCTGATGGCCGGCCTGGCCGCAGTGACTTCCCGCATCGAGATTTATGCCACCGCCGCCACCCTGACTCTGCCTCCGGCCATTGTGGCGCGGATGGCCTCAACGATTGATTCCATTTCCGGCGGCCGCTTCGGTGTGAATCTGGTCACCGGCTGGCAAAAACCCGAATACGACCAGATGGGACTGTGGCCGGGCGATGAATATTTCTCCCGCCGCTACGACTACCTGACGGAATATGTCAACGTGCTGCGCGATCTGTGGGGCACCGGTAAATCCGACCTGAAAGGTGAATTCTTCACCATGAACGACTGCCGCCTCAGCCCGCAGCCGCAGCGCCCGATGAAAGTGATTTGCGCCGCGCAGAGCGATGCCGGAATGGCGTTTTCGGCGCAGCATGCGGACTACAACTTCTGCTTTGGTAAAGGCGTCAACACGCCAACCGCTTTTGCACCTACCGCCGCTCGCATGAAGGCTGCTGCCGATGCCGCAGGCCGCGACGTGGGCTCTTACGTACTGTTTATGATTATTGCCGCGGAAACCGACGAGGCGGCCCGCGCCAAATGGGAGCACTACAAAGACGGTGCCGATGAGGAAGCACTCGCCTGGCTGACCACCCAGAGCCAGCAGGATAAACGCTCCGGGAGCGATACCAACGTCCGTCAGATGGCCGACCCGACTTCGGCGGTCAACATCAATATGGGGACGCTGGTGGGTTCATGGTCCAACGTGGCCCGCATGCTGGATGAAGCCGCCACCGTGGCCGGTACCCAGGGCATCCTGCTGACGTTTGATGATTTCCTGCAGGGAATTGAAGATTTCGGTGAGCGTATTCAGCCACTGATGCAGAGCCGCGCTGGCCTGATTGATATCGCGAAAGAGGTAGCATAATGAACGCTAAACGCGCCGTAGTCTGTACCACCGCATCAACAACACATGCCGTTACCCTCCCTGCCCGTCCGGAGGATATCGTCTTCCCGCCCGAGCAGACCGCGCTGATCGTGGTGGACATGCAGAATGCCTACGCCACGCCCGGTGGCTATCTGGACCTGGCAGGATTTGATGTTTCGGCAACACGACCGGTTATCGATCGGATTAACATTGCGGTTAACGCCGCGCGCGAAGCCGGGATACAGATTATCTGGTTCCAGAACGGCTGGGACGATAACTACGTTGAAGCAGGCGGCCCCGGATCGCCAAACTGGCATAAATCCAACGCCCTGAAAACCATGCGCCAGCGCCCTGAACTGGAAGGTACACTGCTGGCCAAAGGAACCTGGGACTATCAGCTGGTCGATCAGCTTACCCCGCAGCCCGGCGATATCGTTTTACCCAAGCCCCGCTACAGCGGCTTCTTTAATACCGCACTCGACAGCATGCTGCGCAGCCGCGGCATCCGCCATCTGGTATTCACCGGAATCGCGACCAACGTCTGCGTTGAGTCAACGCTGCGTGATGGCTTCTTTCTCGAATATTTCGGCATCGTACTGGAAGACGCGACCTATCAGGCCGGACCGCTGTTTGCCCAGCAGGCGGCGATTTTCAATATCGAGACCTTTTTCGGCTGGGTGTCCAACGTTGACAGTTTCTGCGCCACGCTGAAGGCCGGGCAAAACGCGCTGCCGCAAACGGCATAACCATCACTTGACTGAGGAAGAACCATTATGCCTAAAACCATTATTACGCCCCCCGGGACAAGCGTCCCGATTGCACCTTTCGTCCCCGGAACGCTGGCCGACGGTATCGTGTATGTTTCCGGAACGTTGCCTTTTGATAAGGACAATAACGTTGTCCACGTTGGCGACGCGGCGGCACAGACCCGCCATGTGCTGGAAACGATTAAGAGCGTTATCGAAACGGCTGGCGGCACGATGGATGACGTTACCTTTAACTCCATCTTTATTACCGACTGGAGCAACTACGCGGCGGTGAACGCGGTGTATGCCGACTACTTCCCCGGCGAGAAGCCCGCCCGTTTCTGCATTCAGTGCGGGCTGGTGAAACCGGATGCACTGGTTGAAATCGCCAGCGTGGCGCATATCGGTAAATAAGGGGATATCTGATGCATATCGAACTGTCAGGCCGTAGCGATCCCGAGGCACGAACCCTTGTACTGTCCGCCGGACTGGGCGGACTGGGGAGCTTTTGGCTACCGCAAATGAACGCCCTTCGCGCCGCCTATCGCGTGGTGGTATATGACCAGCGCGGCACCGGTCGCAGCGCGGACAGCCTGCCTGACGGTTACAGCATGCAGGATATGGCCGACGAGCTGATCGCGCTACTAGACCGGCATGGGATTGAACGCTTCGATGTTATCGGCCACGCGCTGGGCGGGATGATCGCCATGCAGCTGGCGCTCGACCATCCGCAAAGGGTGGAAAGACTCGTACTGGTCAACGGCTGGCTTCAGCTGGATGCCCATACCCGTCGCTGCTTTCGCGTGCGTCAGGATCTGTTACTCAATACGGGTGTCGAGGCTTATGTCCGCGCGCAGCCGCTGTTTCTCTATCCCGCAGACTGGCTGTCGGAGCATCAGGAACGTATTGAAGCCGAAGATGCCCTGCATACCGCGCATTTTCAGGGGATGGAGAATCTGCTTAAACGACTGCACGCCCTGATGAGCTGTGATTACAGCACGCAGGCGGCGCGTATCACCCAGCCGGTACTTCTGCTCTGCTCCCGCGACGATCTGCTGGTTCCCTGGACCTGTTCCGAACGCCTGCATGCTGCCCTGCCCAATGCCACGCTACAACAAATGAACTGGGGGGGCCATGCCATGAGCGTTACCGACAGTGCCACCTTTAATCACCATTTACTGACCTGGCTGCAGCATACCGAACGCAGCCCCGAAACCGTTGATATGGAGCTGATATGGCTGAAACCCTGAATGACCCGACGGTAGAAAAACAGCAGTTTCGTGATGCCATGTCTCGCCTTGGCGCCGCCGTCAATATTATCACCACCGACGGCCCCGCGGGGCGCGCTGGCTTTACCGCCTCGGCGGTGTGCAGCGTCACGGATTCACCTCCGACGCTGCTGGTATGCCTGAATCGTTCTGCCTCGGTATACGAGGTATTCAGAGAGAACATGCAGCTGTGCGTCAATACGCTGGCCGCAGGTCATGAGTCGCTGTCCGGTCTGTTCGGTGGTAAAACGCCGATGGCCGAGCGCTTTATTGCCGCCGACTGGACGACCCAGGTAACCGGGTCACCGATCCTCAGCGGCGCGCTGGCCTCATTTGATTGCACCGTCAGCCAGATTGTGAGCGTCGGTACACATGACATCCTGGTCTGCGAAACCCGCGCGCTGGTGTTTGGCGATAGCCGAAGCGGCCTGATCTATTTCGATCGCCGCTATCACCCGGTGGGAGAGCACAGTTTCTGATTTTTCTTCGCGGGCTACACGGCCCGCATACCTACTGGCTCATTCAGCGGCAACGCGGCCGGTCAATGTGGTTATGACACTCTGGAGAAGACGATGGCGAGTTCCTGGTTTCCTCAATGGTCGAAAAAAACGGCGTCAGCGCAGGATATTGTCGCGCCCGATGAAGCGTTGCCCGTCGGGCAAACCCTGATTATGGGCCTGCAACACGCGGTGGCGATGTTCGGTGCCACCGTGTTGATGCCGCTGCTGATGGGTTTTGATCCTAACCTGTCGATCCTGATGTCGGGTATTGGCACCCTGCTGTTCTTTCTGGTGACCGGCGGGCGTATTCCCAGCTACCTCGGTTCGAGTGCGGCGTTCGTCGGCGTGGTGATCGCCGCCACCGGGTTTAACGGCCAGGGCATCAACCCCAATATCAGCGTTGCGCTGGGTGGGATCATTGCCTGCGGCGCGCTGTACACGCTGATCGGCTTTGTGGTGATGAAGGCGGGAACCCGCTGGATCGAAAAGATGATGCCGCCTGTGGTCACCGGGGCGGTGGTCATGGCCATCGGCCTGAACCTGGCGCCGATTGCGGTTCGCGGCGTATCCGCTTCGATGTTCGACAGTTGGATGGCCGTGATGACGGTGATGTGTATCGGCGTGGTGGCGGTTTTTACCCGCGGCATGGTGCAGCGATTGCTAATCCTGGTCGGGCTGATTGTCGCATGGGCGATTTATGCACTGATGACCAACGTGCTGGGTTTTGGCACGCCGGTGGACTTCAGCCCGCTGGCCGCTGCGGCCTGGTTCGGTATGCCGCAGACTACGTCACCCACGTTTAGCACTCAGGCCATCGTGATGATCGCGCCGGTGGCGGTGATTCTGGTGGCGGAAAATCTGGGCCATATCAAAGCCGTAGCCGGAATGACCGGGCGCAATCTCGATCCGTGGATGGGGCGAGCGTTCGTCGGTGATGGTCTGGCTACGATGATTTCCGGTAGCGCAGGCGGAACGGGCGTGACCACCTATGCGGAAAATATCGGGGTGATGGCCGTCACTAAAGTCTATTCGACACTGGTGTTCGTTGCAGCAGCGCTGATTGCCATGGTGCTGGGCTTTTCACCTAAGTTTGGTGCGCTGATCCACACGATTCCGGGCCCGGTCATCGGCGGTGCCTCGATCGTGGTCTTCGGCCTGATCGCCGTGGCCGGCGCGCGGATCTGGGTACAGAACAATGTTGATCTTAGCCAGAACGGTAACCTGATTATGGTGGCGGTGACACTGGTACTGGGTGCGGGTGATTTCGCACTGAAAATCGGCAGCTTCACACTTGGCGGCATCGGCACGGCGACGTTTGGTGCGATTCTGCTCAATGCGATTCTGAGCCATAAGCGTGCCGCTGCCTTAAGCGACGGCAGCGTAGTACGCCAGGACAGTTAGCCGTTTTTACACTCTACGGGCGAAGGCGATCCCTTCGCCTTTTTTTTGCGCTTCAGTTTCAGCTCGCTAACCAGCACCCCCATCACAATCAATGCGCCGCCCAGCAGAGCGATAGCCGGCAGGCGTTCTCCGGCAATGCGCCCTACAACGCCTGCCCATACCGGTTCACCGGCATAAATCACGGTGGCGCGGGTCGGAGAAACGCTGCGCTGTGCCCAGTTCATCGTCACCTGAATGATGGCGCTGGCGATACCCAGGCCCACCGCGCTGTACAGCAGATACGGGCTCCACGCCGGAACAGACTCGCCGTTCGGGGCCATCATCAGAAAACCAAAAATCGAGGCGGCGGCCAGCTGAATGACGGTCACACGCCGCACGTCCACTTTCCCCGCACTGGCTCCAATCAACAGGATCTCTGCGGCAATCGCCAGCGTGCTGAGCAGCGTGGCAATTTCACCGACGTTAAATGCCACCTCTCCGCCATCAGGCCCGGCCAGCAACAACAGTCCGCTGAACGCCAGCGCAATGCCAATCCACGACATCAGCCCCGGCATTTTACGCAAAAACACCCACTGCATTAGCGGAACGAGCGGTACGTACATTGCAGTAATAAAGGCCGACTTACTGCTGGAGATGGTTTGCATACCGTAAGTCTGCAGGCCATATCCCAACCCGATCGCAATGCCAATCAGCACACCGGCTTTGATCTCAGGCCAGGTAACGTTGCGCATAACGCGCCATGAAACCAGCCCAAGTAACAGCGCCGCAACGGCAAACCGCACGCCAATAAAAAAGAACGGGCCGCTGACGGTCATCGCATGATGCACGGCAAGAAACGTCCCACCCCAGACCATGGTGATCAGAATAAGCACCAGCTCGCTGGTATTAATGGAGAATTTATAACGGGAAAGTAAACCAGACATAACGCACTCTGCTGTAATTTTGGCGTCAGTTTGCGGGGATAACGACGGCCGGTCAAGCACCGCACGGTGTGGGCTGCGTTCATCCCCCTCTGCCGGGTTTGCTGGCCCTGCCCGTCGCCTGCATAGTCAGACCCTGGACCATCCTGCAATGATTTTTAATACAAAATTGATCTGCCGCCAGGCAGCCGCAGAGGCTTCTTCTATACTGAAAAATCAGTTAAAAAATTAACCTGGCGTTTGAGGAGGTAAGTAGCGTATGGCTAAAATTCTAGTGCTCTATTACTCCATGTACGGACATATTGAAACAATGGCGCAGGCCGTTGCGGAAGGTGCCCGTAAAGTCCCTGGTGCAGAAGTCACCATTAAACGCGTGCCGGAAACGATGGATGCCGCCCGTTTTGCCGAGGTTGGCGGTAAAACCGGCCAGACCGCAGCGGAGGCTGACCCGAAAGAACTGGCAGACTATGATGCCATCCTGGTTGGCACACCGACCCGCTTCGGTAATATGGCCGGGCAGATGCGTAACTTTCTCGATCGTACCGGTGGGCTCTGGGCCTCCGGCGCCCTTTACGGCAAACTCGCCAGCGTCTTCGCCTCTACCGGTACCGGGGGAGGCCAGGAACAAACTATCACCTCAACCTGGACCACCCTCGCCCATCACGGCATGGTGATCGTTCCCATCGGATACGGGAGCCAGGAACTGTTCGATATCTCCAAAGTGCGCGGCGGGACGCCGTATGGCGCAACCACAATTGCCGGCGGCGATGGTTCCCGTCAGCCCAGTGAGGAAGAACTCAATATTGCCCGCTATCAGGGTGAATATGTTGCCGGGCTGGCGGTGAAACTCAACGGATAATCTGACAGGAGGCAATTATGGCAACACAACAATCTAAGGCTCATCATGTAGGAGAATGGGCCGCCCTGCGCTGTACCTCGCTGGAAATCGCCGAAGCCATCTTTGAGGTGGCTAACTATGATGAACGCCTTGCCGAACAAATCTGGGCGCAGCAGGGAAGCGACGACGTTCTTATCCGCGCATTCAACAAAACCGAAGACGATGTGCTGACCTGGGATAACAAAGTCGTCGAACGCAAAAACGTCTGAAGACAGGGGCGGGATTTTCCCGCCCTTTTTGTTTGTAGCCCACTGGGAGTCTTCCGATAACCTGGCATGCCCTTCAAGGTTTCTACTACGCTTAATTCCACGTGACACATTTCAGCCCGCCAGGGCTGACTAACGACCAAGGAGCGTAGAATGTCCTATCAGACCATCAATCCCGCGAGCAATAAGCTGATAAAGTCCTGGCCCGCGCACACTGACGAACAGGTAGAACAGGCGCTGGCAACCGCCGATGCGTTGTATCACTCCGACTGGTCGAAAGGGAGTATTCAACCACGCCTGCAGGTACTACAGAAGCTGGCAACGCTGATCGAGGAACGCGTAGAGGAACTGGCCACCGCCGCCAGTGAAGAAATGGGCAAGCTGATTGGCCAAAGCCGGGGAGAAGTTGAGCTTTGTGCACAGATCGCTCGCTACTATGCCGAAAACGCCGAGCGTTTCCTCTCTCCGGTACGTTATCCCAGCGAGCTGGGTGAGGCCTGGGTGGAACATCATCCGATCGGCGTGCTGGTCGCCGTTGAGCCGTGGAATTTTCCTTTCTATCAGTTGATGCGGGTGCTGGCTCCTAACCTCGCCGCCGGTAATCCGGTGCTGGCAAAACATGCGCAAAACGTTCCGCATTGCGCAACGCTGTTTGCTGATCTGGTCAGCCAGGCAGGTGCGCCAGAGGGCGCCTGGACCAATCTGTTCGCCAGTAATGAGCAAATCGCAGAGTTAATTGCCGATGACCGCGTACAGGGCGCAGCCCTCACCGGTTCAGAACGTGCGGGCAGCGCGGTAGCGCAGCAGGCGGGTAAATATCTGAAGAAAACGACCCTTGAACTCGGTGGTAACGACGTTTTCGTGGTGCTCGATGACTGCGATCTGGACAAAGCCGTGAAGGCGGGTGCGGGTGCGCGCCTCAGTAACTGTGGTCAGGTATGTACCGCCGCGAAACGTTTCCTGGTACACGAGAAGATCGCCGAGACGTTTATGGCAAAACTCGTTGCTGCTTTTGAGGCGGTGAAAATTGGCGATCCGTTAGATCCCAACACGACGCTTGGCCCACTCTCTTCTGCTGAAGCGCGCGATCGCCTTGAGAAACAGGTGAAACAGGCCGTTGAAAAAGGCGCAAAACTGGTACTGGGCGGCAAGCCGGTGGACGGTGCAGGCTGTTTCTATCAGCCAACCATTCTTTCCGGAATAACCCGCGATAATCCCGCCTGGTTTGAAGAGTTCTTCGGCCCGGTAGCGCAGATCTACATCGTGCGTAATGACGATGAGATCGTCGAACTGGCTAACGACTCCCACTATGGTCTGGGTGGTGCCGTGTTTACCGGAGATATCGCTCGCGGCAAAGCGCTGGCATCGCGTATTGAAACCGGCATGGTGTATATCAACTCGGCCAGTAATACCGCACCGGAGTTACCGTTTGGCGGCATCAAACGTTCTGGTTTTGGCCGTGAGCTTTCCGATCTTGGTATTAAAGAGTTTGTGAATCAAAAGCTGGTGGTGATCAGCAAATAAGCCCACCTTGAAAATAGTGAAAAAAAGGCCGACACCCGGGTGTCGGCCTTTTAACGTTGGCGGGTCTGGAAAAACGCAATCAGCTCGCTGACGGCTGCGCCTGTGTTTTATCAGCACTGCTGGCAGAATCAGGCTGAGCGGTCTTAGGTTCGCTGGCCTTATCTTTCTCTGCTGCGGCTTTATCCGCTGCCGCTTTGTCAGCAGCGGCCTTATCGGCGGCCGCCTTATCTTTTGCTGCCTGTTCTGCGGCAGCTTTTTCGGCTGCGGCTTTCTCAGCAGCAGCTTTGTCAGCTGCCGCTTTCTCCGCGGCGGCCTTTTCCTTCGCCGCTTTTTCCTGAGCTGCCTTGTCTTTTGCCTGCTGTTCAGCCGTCGCTTTATCTTTGGCCTCCGTCGCGGCTTTATCCTGTGTTGCTTTAGCAGCAGCCTGATCGGCAGCAGCTTTGTCCGATGCCTCTTTCGTTACGTCAGCCGCATCGGCTGAGGCGGCAACAGGTTCAGCAACCTGCATTGACGTACCCTGCAGCGCAGTATTCAACACCGCAGTGAACTGATCCCACGGGCAGAAACCGTTAGCATCAGTCTGGCAGCCGGCCATTTGCAGGGTCACGCGTTTCGGCGGGTTATCCAGCGACAGAGGTTCTGCATCGCGTAGTTGCTCGGTACTCTGATAAACGTATTCAACCTTCACCAGCTCACGGTTGTTTTTCTTATCCAGCCAGCGCTGGAACTGAATCATTCCGCCAATCGGCGTGCGCTCGTTCTGATCCGCTAGATCATAAGGTTTAAAGTCCAGTGCGGTCAGTAATGAGGCGATATTAGAATCATGGCCGACCATCAGCGTGACTTTCGGTGCGCTGTCTTTATCCTGGTCGATCAGCATGCTGCGAATATAGTCCACCAGCGGGGCTGCCACTTCTCGCGCGACCAGAGGGGAGGTGAACAGTGTGTCCTGATAACCATTTTTAATGGCGGACAGTTCTTTCCACTGCTCCGGAGTTTTGATCTGTCCCCAGGCCACCTGGTCGAGCGGCATGCCTTCGTAATATTGCAGGGTAAACGCATCAACCAGTGAGTTACCCACTTTCAGCGGACCAGAAACGCCGGGCTCTTTGCCGCTGTCGGCGCTGAAGGTGTTCTGATTGGTGCTGGAAAGATCGCACTGTTTTTTGCCGTTGCAGGCCGCAGAGTTTTTATAATCGATAATTTTTTCCAGGCGCTGGAATGCAGGCTTAAGCGCCAGCTTTTCGCCTTCGGCATTCATCGCTGAGAGCGCCTGCTTGTTGAAATCTTCACTGTTGCTGGTGATAACCGGATTAAAGATCGGGTCCATCGATCCCATTTCATCCTGATGAGAAACCGCTACATCACATCCCGGGAACGCACCGGTAATAAAGAACTGCGCAGTGGCGACGGTACGCTGCAAGCTGTTGGCATACGCATAGATCGCGTCAGGAGACGGGCATTCGCCATCTTTAATCAGCCCCTGCTGCGCCAGCCATTCGCGGGTATAGCGCCCCATATAAACTTCCAGCACGCCGCCCTTGGTGGTCAGTTGACCACCCGGTACATCCCACTTCGGCCAGGCTTTTTTCGTCGCCTGTGCCAGCACGCTACCATTGTCCGCCAGCGGCGCACGCAGGTTGTGGCGGCTCATCATCAGCACCTGTTCCAACTGGTAATCGCTATCGGCAGCCCATGCAGACACGCCGGAAAGTGCAGAGCATACAGCGAGTGCACAGAGACTTAACTTTTTAATCATAGGTGTATTCCATTGATTCATCAGGGTGAATAACTGGCAGATAAACGTGCAGCACAGAAGAAAACAGCGCACAACGCTGGGTCACCACCACCGCTCTCCAGAGAAAGTCCAGAAACTCACAATCATCATCGATATTGAGAATATAGCAGACTCTGCCCCCGGCGGTTTAGTGGCATTAGAAGATTGAAAAGAAACAAGATGTTTTCGGTAATGCTCAATCGCTCATTACAGCAAGAAAATAGCAGGATGTGAGGGAAAACAGAAGACGTTTGAGGTGATAGCTGTAAAAAGCAAAAACCCCGAGCTTCTTCAAGCTCGGGGTCAGAATGGATGGTGGAAGCGTAGAGATTCGAACTCTAGAACGGTTTCCCGTCGCCGGTTTTCAAGACCGGTGCCTTCAGCCACTCGGCCACGCTTCCACACGGTATCAGCTTCGGCTAAGGTGCCGGTAACTGATGGAGCGCAGTATAGGGGGAGTTTTTTCGTTTGCCAAGATTATTTTTCGCTATTTTGTTGATTTTGTGAACATTTGAATTCTTTTGGCTGTTTTACAGGCAAACATTGCGGCAAGTGATTATAAAACAGACGGTTTTTCATCTCAAACCGATGATGTTGCAGTACAAAAATGACAGAGACAGAGACAGAGACAGAGACAGAGACAGAGACAGAGACAGAGACAAGCTTAGCGGATTCGTTTTGCCTGCAAATTTATTTTTCGCATAGCAAAACGGGCCAGCTTTCGCTGACCCGTAGAATTAGGTGGTGGAAGCGTAGAGATTCGAACTCTAGAACGGTTTCCCGTCGCCGGTTTTCAAGACCGGTGCCTTCAGCCACTCGGCCACGCTTCCACAATGGGGCGCACTATAAACATCCCGGCCGGGCTTGTAAAGCAGGTTTTGTTTCGTTTGCCTGAAAAATCAGCGAAAACGACGCGCTCGCTGTGATATTCGCCAATCTGCTTAAGTTATCAGCGCTTTAGCGAGTAAAGAAGGGTAAAACATCTTTCCCCTTCGCCCTTCCCTCTTTATTCTCTCTGGTATTTTAGTGACCCTGAGAGGTGCTTTATGGATCGCATAGTTTATTCCTCACGCGAAAGCTCGCTGTTGAGCACGCACAAAGTTTTACGTAATACCTATTTCCTGCTGGGCCTGACGCTGGCGTTTTCCGCCGTCACCGCCACGCTGAGCACCGTGTTTGCTCTGCCTTCACCGGGCCTGATCCTGATGCTGGTGGGTTTCTATGGCCTGATGTTCCTGACCTATCGTCTGGCTAACAGCCCGGCGGGTATTTTGTCCACGTTTGCCTTTACCGGCTTCCTTGGTTACTGCCTGGGCCCCATCCTTAACTCGTTCCTTTCCGCTGGTATGGGGGATGTGATTGGACTGGCGTTGGGCGGTACTGCGCTGGTGTTCTTCTGCTGTTCAGCCTACGTGTTGACCACCCGTAAGGATATGTCTTTCCTGTCCGGCATGCTAATGGCAGGTTTTGTCGTGCTGCTGATTGCGGTTGTGGCTAACATCTTCCTGAACATCCCGGCGCTGCATATGGCGATCAGCGTGCTGTTTGTGTTGTTCTCTACCGGTGCCATCCTGTGGGAAACCAGCAACATCATTAACGGCGGCGAGACCAACTATATTCGCGCCACCGTCAGCCTGTACGTTTCGATCTACAACATCTTCGTTAGTCTGTTGAGCCTGCTGGGCATGTCCCGCAGCAACTAATTCTGACCTGATGCAAACAAAGCCTCGCTTATGCGGGGCTTTATTTTTGGCTGAAGTAAAAGTTTGTTAAACTCCGCCGCAGAGTGAATCAGGCTGTAGAGGTAATAGAGTGCAATTTGAAGGCAGAGAGATTGAGCGCGACGCGCAGGGCTATCTGAAATCCACCGCAGACTGGAGCGAAGCGCTGGCACCGATGCTGGCGGAAGAAGAAGACATTGAACTGAGCGACGCACACTGGGAAGTCGTTCGGTTCGTGCGCGAATTTTATCTGGAGTTTAATACCTCACCGGCCGTGCGCATGCTGGTGAAAGCCATGGCACAGAAGTATGGCGAAGAGAAAGGCAACAGCCGTTATCTTTTCCGACTGTTCCCGAAAGGCCCCGCTAAACAGGCCACTAAAATTGCCGGTTTACCAAAGCCCGCGAAGTGTCTGTAACGCTAGCCGGTAGTAAACCCTTTTAACCCGGCAGCAGGCTGGCAGGGCTCCGTCAGTACGCGTTCAACCCTGGCGCTTCGCGGCCCTCCTGCTTGTAGCCAGCCGAGCAGCGCATCAACCTGCTGCTGCTCACCGCACATCAAAACTTCTACGCTGCCGTCATCAAGGTTTATCGCATGGCCCGTAAGCCCCAGTGCTTTTGCTTCGCGCTGGGTACTGTAGCGGAACCCGACGCCCTGCACTCTGCCGTAAACCCATGCACGCAGACCGACACTCGCCATTTTCTCTCCTTATCTCCGCCACTGATTGCTTTTTCCCAGTCAGCACCGGACAATATCGCCTGATTCTCTGAGTATAAGCATAACTAACTATGACTGTTCGTTTGATTCTTGCCAAAGGGCGTGAAAAGTCCTTACTCCGTCGCCATCCATGGGTGTTCTCCGGGGCGATTGCCCGCATGGAAGGTAAAGCCCAGTCGGGTGAAACTATTGATGTCTGCGATAGCCAGGGAAAATGGCTGGCGCGTGCCGCCTGGTCTCCACAGTCGCAAATTCGCGCACGCGTCTGGAGCTGGGAGCAGGACGAATCGATTGATATCGACTTTTTTGTCCGCCGTTTGCAGGCCGCGCAGCAGCTGCGCGACTGGCTGGCTCACCGTGACAATCTTGACAGCTACCGCCTGATTGCCGGTGAATCCGACGGGCTGCCGGGGATCACTATCGATCGATTCGGTAACTTCCTTGTGCTGCAGCTCCTGTCTGCCGGAGCGGAATACCAGCGTGCCGCGCTGATCACCGCGCTGCAAACCTGCTATCCGGGCTGCGCAATTTACGATCGTTCTGACGTTAGCGTCCGTAAAAAAGAAGGTCTGGAGCTGACCCAGGGTGTTGTTCTGGGCGAAACGCCACCGGAACTGCTGCCGATTACCGAACACGGAATGAAGCTGCTGGTGGACATTCAGACCGGTCACAAAACCGGCTATTACCTCGATCAGCGCGACAGCCGTCTGGCAACCCGCCGCTATGCAGAAGATCGCCGCGTGCTGAACTGCTTCTCTTACACCGGTGGTTTCGCAGTTTCCGCCCTGATGGGCAACTGTCGCGAAGTGATCAGCGTTGATACTTCGCAGGCGGCGCTGGATGTGGCAAAGCAGAACGTTGAGTTAAACGGTCTGGATCTGAGCAAGGCCCAGTTCCTGCGCGATGACGTTTTCAAACTGCTGCGCCGCTATCGTGATGAAGGCGAAAAATTCGATCTGATTGTGATGGACCCACCTAAGTTTGTTGAGAATAAAAATCAGCTGATGGGTGCGTGCCGTGGCTATAAAGACATTAATATGCTGGCGATGCAACTGCTGAACCCGGGCGGTATGCTGATGACCTTCTCCTGCTCCGGACTGATGCCTACCGAACTGTTCCAGAAGCTTATTGCAGATGCCGCCGTCGATGCTAAGCGCGACGTACAGATTATTGAGCAGTTCCGTCAGGCTGCCGATCATCCGGTTATTTCCAGCTATCCGGAAGGACTTTATCTGAAAGGTTTCGCCTGCCGCGTGCTGTGACTTGAAAAGTGTTGCCTTCGCCTCCATACAGTGTGGTAAGGGCAACGTTTCAGGAGGTCACCCATGATTGCCAGCAAATACGGTATTGGTCAGCAGGTTCGTCATCAGCTGCTGGGTTTTTTGGGCGTGATAGTCGATGTCGATCCTCAGTATTCACTGAAAGAGTCGGTCAGTGAAGATATCAGCGGCAGCGAAGCAATGCGTGCAGCGCCCTGGTATCATGTGGTGATGGAAGATGAAGAAGGCCAGACGGTACACACCTACCTGGCCGAAGCGCAGATTGCCTGGGAGCAGCCGGGAGAACATCCTGATCAACAGTCGCTGGATGAGCTGGCGCTGTCCATTCGCCAGCAGCTGCAGTCTCCAAGCCTGAGAAATTAATTTAAACCCTGCTAAAGCAGGGTTTTTTATGCGCTTTTCGCCAGGCCAAGGCGCGGGATTTCTATTTTCGGGCAGCGATCCATTACAACGGTTAGCCCGGCATCCGCCGCCAGCACCGCAGCCTGTTCGTTGATCACCCCAATCTGCAGCCACAGCGTTTTCGCACCGATGGCAATCGCCTCCTGGGCAATGCCCCACGCCGCCTCCGCATTGCGGAAAACATCCACCATGTCGACAGGCTGAGGAATGTCTTTCAGTTCGGCATAAACCGCCTGCCCCAACAGTTTCTGACCGGCCAGTTTAGGGTTGACCGGTATAACGGCATAACCCTGAGAAAGAAGATATTCCATAACGTGGAAGGCCGGGCGCTGCTCGTTATCTGTGGCCCCTACCAGGGCGATAGTTTTGCTACTGGTCAGAACATTGATAATCTTTTTGTCATCCATTTTTCTCTCCGGTTCGGGTTAACGGCCTGTATTTTCTCATTATGACTGATTCGCCTGGCTCAGTATCACCACTTCAGTAATTCACGATCAATAGCACGATTAAGTGTGTTTAAATGTTAATATGATGCCATACTGAAAGACTTTGATACATTCGACGTTTTCTCACCTTTTGCTCGTCTGGAGTAAGAATGAAGCTGTTTAAGGTCATAATCGGGCTGGTCATAATGCTGATTGCCTCTTCTGTGCAGGCAACCACGCTAAAGCTTTCTGCCGATATCGACCTTTTGGTTCTGGACGGGCATAAAATTTCCGGTTCGCTGCTAAAAGGCGCTGACGGATTAGAGCTGGAGCGCGGCGAACATCAGCTGCTTTTTCGCGTAGAGAAATCGTTTCATATCCCAGCCCATACTCCCGTGACCTGGGTTTCAGCTCCGCAAATTGTGACGTTTACCGCCCGCAGTCGTTCGGTGCTGATTCAGCTTCCCCCTTTAGCTTCCGTACGCGAAGCCAGAATGTTCGACAGGAAACCGCAGTTTACTTTAGTCGATGAAAAAGGCGGCGAGATCGCAAATAAGCGCGATTTTTTGACCGTCACTACCAGCGGTGATTTTGAACAGGCGATGATTCACTATAACCTGAACGGAGAAAACGCCTCGGTTCCGCGTTTTGCGCAGCCGGGTAAACATACTGCCCTTAGCGCTGCACAGGAGCAGGATCTGGCTCTCGATCGCCGTTCGCCAGCGGAAAGGATGCTGCATCTCTGGTATCAGCAGGTTGATGCTGCCACTCGCCAGCGTTTTATTACCCTGATGAAAGCCTTACATACCAGTTGATATCCGTTTAACCGCAACGTTACACTCAACTTTCTGTTTATTTGACGTTTCTGCCGTTACCCTACATAGCCAGGATATCTGAATGGACCAGACCACTCGTAAGATACAGCCGCAAAAACATATTGCGCTGGTCGCTCATGACCACTGTAAAAACTCCCTGATGGAATGGGTAAATATTCACAGAGATAAGCTGCAGCCCCATACGCTGTATGCCACCGGCACAACCGGTAATCTGGTACAGCGAGCCACCGGCCTGCCGGTTACCGCCATGCTAAGTGGCCCGATGGGCGGCGATCAGCAGGTGGGTGCGTTGATCTCGGAAGGGAAAATCGATCTGTTGATTTTCTTCTGGGACCCGCTGAACGCCGTACCGCACGACCCGGATGTGAAAGCCCTGCTGCGTCTGGCTACCGTGTGGAATATCCCGGTGGCCACCAACCGCGCAACCGCTGATTTCATTATCCACTCGCCGTTATTCGATCAGCAGGTTGAAATCCAGATCCCGGATTACGAGCGCTACCTGCAGCAGCGCCTGAAGTAACCGCTTCTGCCGTCAGGGTTTTCGCACCTGCGGAACGCCCTGGCGGCCCAGTTCGGCAACAAAATCCGAAGGTTCAACGCGATCGTAAAGCAGCCAGACCTGATGGATTGCACGGGTGATGGCGACATACGCCAGTCGACGCTCCTCGGCATCGGGAAACTCTTCCACCTTCGGCAGTAGCGCCGCTTCCATCACCGATTCCCTCGCCGGTGCAGGGAAACCCTCATCCCCCTGAGACAGTCCCAATAAGATAACGTACTCCGCCTGCTGTCCTTTACTGGCATGGATAGTCATAAACTCCAGTTTGAGTTTTGGCCAGCGAGTTGCCGCTTTATCCAATACCTCAGGGCGAAGGTGATGATAGCGAGCCAGCACCATAATCCGCTCGTTCGGCTGAACGTAGCCACTCATTTTATTCAGCAGTGCTTCCAGCTGATCTTCCGGCAATAGCTGAATAGATTTTTTGGTCCCTTTGGCCAGGCTGTTCAGCGTTTTCTTCAACTGGTGCGGATTACGCTGTACAAAGGCGTTGGCAACTTCTCCAATGCGTTGATTGAAGCGGTAGGTGGTATCAAGTATGCAGCGGTCGCCCTCACCAAAATAGTGATGGAACGCCGTGGTCAGGGTCATTTCAGCACCGCTGAACCGATATATCGCCTGCCAGTCATCGCCGACGGCGAACAGTGCGGTTTGCCGGTTTTGCCGACGCAGTGCAGCCAGCAGTTCTGCACGCTGCGGCGAGATATCCTGAAACTCATCAACCAGAATGTGTTTCCACGGACTAATAAAGCGGCCTTTATCCAGAATATTAACCGCCTGATGGATCAGGCCAGAAAAATCGACGGCTCCCTCTTCCTTCAGTGCAGTTTTCCAGGCTTTAAGCAGCGGAGCCATCAGCTTAACTCTTTTGCTAAACAGTTCGCGGATTTCTTCCGGCGCACCGTCGATCATTGCCGCCTGGGCACCGCCGTGCATACGCATCAGTCCCAGCCAGCGTTCAAGGCGCGCCGCCAGTCGCTTTGCCAGGCTGTTACTTTGCCAGAAGTCTCCTTCCTCTATCTCCCATTCCAGCTCGTCACTCAGCCACTGACGCCAGCCGTTGGCGTGGGCTTTTTTCTCACTGCACTGCTGCCGCCAGACGCTAATCAGCAAATCATGGCGCGCCGCTGTATCGCTTTCCAGTTTGCTGATCACGGGGGATTTATTGCTGCCCTGACGAATAATATGCAGCGCCAGAGAGTGGAAGGTACGTGCCGAGAAGTCTTCGCTGTGCAGGCGTGAACGCAGACGCTCATTCATCTCTTCTGCCGCTTTACGACCAAAAGCGAGCAACAGCACCTGCTCCGCCGTCGCCTGTTTGCGCAGCAACAGCCACCCCGCCCGCGCAACCAGCACCGAGGTTTTACCGCTGCCCGCTCCGGCCAGTACCAGCACCGAATCTTCGCCATTGACCACCGCTCGCGCCTGCGAGGGATTCAGCGGCGAACTCTCCACCTGCTCGAAGTAATCGGCATGCTGTTCCAGCATACGCTCCGTCCAGCGCGCGTTACGCTTCACGCGCTGGCTGTCACTGTCATTCAGCCACTGCTGACAATACCGCCAGGATTCGCGGCAGTTATCAAATTCGTCAAGGCGGGATACAGGAAGCGGCACGGCGTCGAAGGATTTACGGATCGCCTGCTGCCAGCTGCTAATATCGCTGCGTTTCAGCCAACGATCCTGCTGCTCGGCAAGACGAATGGCTTCGGCCTGCTGGTTTAATACTCCGGCCGCCACTTCACTCATCTCCTGGCTCCACTGCTGCCAGGCC
The DNA here is from genome assembly GCF_016624745.1 of Erwinia sp. S43. Lineage (NCBI taxonomy): Bacteria > Pseudomonadati > Pseudomonadota > Gammaproteobacteria > Enterobacterales > Erwiniaceae > Erwinia > Erwinia sp. S43. The sequence continues at coordinate 32,255 of NZ_JACVTX010000013.1, forward strand.
AGGCTGAGGTAGTGGTAGAAACGCTGCGTTTCATTCCATTCCGTACCGTGCAAACGAACGACTTTATCGTCAGGCAATGAAAATTCCAGCTCGCCCCAAACCAGACCACGCTTGCAGGCTATGGATAACAGCTGATTAAAGGGGATCAGATACTCGTGTTTTTCACCGCTGACCTCAACGCCAGCATTCAACAGCCGCACTCGATTGTAAGGATGTTGTGCCAGATGTTTACCCAGCGATGTTGCTTTCAGTTCCATTCCTGCGACCCTGCTGCAGTTAATTTCATCTGCACATAGTTTAGCTGGCGACAGTTTACCTCTCCAGCGTTAAAACGCGTTACAATCAATGAATTGTCACTGAGACTTCTCTCAACGCCTAAGGGGACACCACCGATGCGCGCTATACTTAATATCCTCAATTTCATTCTGGGCGGCTGTCTGACCACCCTGTCATGGTTGTTGGCCACATTAGTCAGTATCGTGTTGATTTTTACCCTGCCGCTGACCCGTTCATGCTGGGAAATCACTAAACTTTCACTGCTGCCCTTCGGTAATGAAGCGATACATGTGGATGAGATAAACCCTGATGGAAGAAGTGCACTAATGAACTCAGGCGGTACGCTGCTTAATATTCTGTGGGTGATTTTTTTCGGCTGGTGGCTGTGCCTGATGCACATCACAGCAGGTATTGCCCAATGTCTGACGATCATTGGTATTCCGGTGGGCTTCGCTAACCTGAAAATAGCCGTTATCGCACTCTGGCCGGTGGGCCGCCGCGTCGTGCCCGTTGAAGTCGCACGCGCTGCACGTGAAGCCAATGCGCGCCGTCGTTTTTCGTGAGCCGTACCATGCAAACCTCGCTGATCGATAACCTTCGCCGGCATGCGTTTAACAGCAGCTGGCTGTACAATATTCGCATTACGCTGGCCCTGATTGGCACTACGGCCGTCCCCTGGTGGCTGCATCAGATCACCTGGACAATACCGCTAACGCTGGGCGTCGTTGCCGCCGCGCTGACCGATCTCGACGATCGCCTCAGCGGCCGCCTGCGTAACCTGCTTATTACGCTGATCTGTTTCTGTATTGCTTCCGTATCTGTTGAGCTGCTCTTTCCACATCCGTGGCTGTTTGTTATCGGGTTGGCGATCTCTAGCTGGGGCTTTATTCTGCTCGGCGCGTTGGGGCCGCGTTACGCAACGATTGCCTTCGGCGCATTACTGATTGCCATCTACACCATGCTGGGAATTAGTCTGTTTCCCCAATGGTACTTGCAGCCTATCCTGCTACTGACCGGCGCCATTTGGTATAACCTGCTGACGCTTTTCGGGCACCTGCTGTTTCCTATCCGCCCGCTGCAGGAAAATCTGTCACGCTGCTATGCGCAGTTGGCGCAGTATCTGGAAGCCAAAGCCAGCCTGTTCGATCCTGACCTTGAAGAAGATGACCGGCAGGCGATGGTGGATGTCGCTATGGCAAACAGTCAACTGGTCACTCTGCTGAATCAGGCAAAAGCATCTATACAGTCGCGGCTACGAGGAGATCGCGGCCAACGCGGAACCAGGCGGACGCTTCATTACTATTTTGTCGCTCAGGATATCCATGAGCGCGCCAGTTCCTCGCATGTGCAGTACCATTCTCTGCGTAAAGCATGGGGTGCCAGTGATATTCTTTTCCGCTTTCAGCGCCTGTTAACGCTGCAGGCCGTGGCATGTCGACAGCTTTCACGTACCATCCTGCTGCGCGAAACCTATCAGCATGATTCGCGCTTTGAACGCGTGTTTGCCAATCTTAACGCAGCGCTCCAGAGACTGACTGAGCAACAGCCGGAGAGCCGGGAAGTGAAAGCGATGCACTTCCTGCTAAACAATCTGAAAGCGATTGATGCCCAGCTGGCGACGATAGAATCAGAACAGGCACTGGCGGAAGGCGGTTATTACCACGATCAGTCGCTTTCCCGCGAGGGGCTAACCGGCTGGAGCGATATACGCCTGCGTCTCAGCCGCCATATGAGTGCGGAATCGCCGCTGTTCCGCCATGCTGTCCGACTCTCGCTTCTCCTGTGTGTCGGTTACGCTTTTATTCAATTCACCGGCCTGCAGCACGGCTACTGGATACTGCTAACCAGCCTGTTTGTTTGCCAGCCCAATTACAGTGCCACACGCAGGCGACTGGCGCTGCGAATCGTCGGTACACTGGCAGGGATTGCACTCGGATTGCCTCTACTTTGGCTGGTGCCGTCTATTGAGGGGCAGTTGATGCTGATCGTCGTTACCGGCGTGATGTTCTTCTTCTTCCGTAACATTCAGTACGCCCACGCCACCATGTTTATCACGCTGTTGGTGCTGCTGTGCTTCAATCTGCTGGGAGAAGGGTTTGAAGTCGCGCTACCACGCATTATTGATACGCTGCTGGGCTGCGGCATTGCCTGGCTGGCCGTCGCATTTATCTGGCCGGACTGGCGTTTCCTCAGACTTCCGGCCGTGGCGGAGCGAACGCTCAATGCTAACTGCCGCTACCTGGATGCAGTACTGGTGCAGTATCACCAGGGAAAAGACAATCGCCTTGATTACCGTATCGCACGACGGGATGCGCACAACGGTGATGCAGAGCTCGCTGCCGTGATATCGAATATATCAGTTGAAAGTAAAGCGGATAGCGCCCTTCGTGAAGCCGCTTTCCGATTACTGTGTTTGAACCACTCGTTCCTGAGCTACATTTCAGCGCTGGGGGCACACCGTGAGAAACTGGAAAACACCAATCTGCTTCAGCTAATGGATGATGCCGTCTGCTATGTTGACGACATCCTGCATATTGAAGTGGTGGATGAAGCTAAAGCGCAGCGCATGATGGCAAACCTGGCACAACGGATTCAGAAAACTGAGGCGGATAATGCCACCAAAGAACCGCTTGTCTTACAGCAGGTGGGCCTGCTGGTGGCATTGTTACCTGAAATTGCCAGGCTTAAACAGCAGATTGTTCAACGTACCGGCAACCAGGCTTAATGAAAAAAATCACCCTTTTCGATGCGCATTGCTTTTAAACCAGGCGCGCAATTCCTCTTTAACTGCGGTCGGCAGCGCCTCATAGTGGCTGCCAACTATCGCCCCCTCAAGAGCAAATAGCACCGAAAGACCAAGATGTTTATTGATAGCCCGCAGTTTAAGCCAGCTTCGTTTTGCCCCCTGTTCCATGAGCATTTCAATGGAACAAATACCGACTTCCCGCAGCAACGCCTCCATCCGAATCCCCATATTGGGTAGATCTTTGATACGCCGATTCCTTAGCTTGTCTTTTAATTCCTGCCGTGCACCATTCAGACACAGTGAAGAAATAGCCACTAGCTGGTCGGCATCGGACCACAGCACACCATCAACACGGTAGTAATTAAGGGCAACCGGCAGACCTCGCTTTACAAAATGCAGGGGCTGCATTTTCCTTTCACTTATATATGGCTGGGCCTGTTCGCAGGCACGCAGATACAGTTCTCCATCGGCAACAACTGCAAATACGGTCTTCGACACAGACAGGCTATAGCCACCAAACTGTGTGCGTGATTCCACCGGCCCCAACGCCGCCAAACGCTGTTTCGTCTGCTCAATTCTCTGTTTTGAACTACTCATAGCAACTCCCTGCTCAGCTTAAGAACATTCGCATAAATCCCGAAAAATCAACATATTGAAACATAGGCAATCCGTATTACAGGTTCAATGAATAAATGACAATGTTTCAACTTATCTTGCGATTTTGCGAGGCGTAATCAAAAAAATAAGGTTGATCTTTGTCCATTACACATATACTGTATATTCATACAGTGACATTGCGAGCGAAGACATCATGCATACCTATTTCCCGAAATCTCAATCAGTTAATAGTGCATTCCACGTTTCATCACGCGTGACATCTGCTCCAGCTAATGCCGCTGGCCTGATTAGCGAATTAATTTACAGCGAGAACCAGCCAGGTATGACGCAGCTGTTGCTGCTCCCTCTGTTACAGCAGTTAGGCAAACAGTCTCGCTGGCAGCTGTGGCTCACTCCTCGTCAAAAGTTGAGCCGCGAGTGGTTGCAGCGTTCAGGGCTTCCTTTAGATCGCGTTATGCAAGCCGCACATTCAGGGCCAATCACTACCGTTGAAGCAATGATTAAAGCTTTGCAAACAGGTAATTACAGCGTCGTTTTGGGATGGTTCGAAGAGGATGTTTCGGAGAGCGATCGTGCACGACTGCTGGCAGCAGCAAATTCTGGCCAGGCTCTGGGGTTAATCATGCGTCCCGATCGTGCAAATTCTCAGTCAGGCAGACCACTTAGCGGGTTAAAAATTCATTCAAGTTTGTATCATTAAGTAAAAATGAGATAATTCTCAGGATTTTTTCTCGTGGTACACGCCTTAAGCCCCAGATAATGTTATGACGCGGCTGTACAATAGGTTAGCTGCGTCTCTGACCATTTCTTATACACATAATTCCCTTCGGAATGTTAAAAAATATGTAAGATTCCCCATTTTTTTACCGGCCAGCGTCATATCACACTTGTAAGTTTGCTAGTACGTTGTAGACTTTATCTCGCCAGGGTGCTCAATAACCTCCTTTTTTTTGGAAGAGTCATAAACGAGCATGACAACCCGGCAAAGGATTTAACCAAAGAGCTTAATTTAAGCTCATTGCCTATTTGGATGATAACGAGGCGCAAAAATGAAAAAGACAGCTATCGCAATTGCAGTGGCACTGGCTGGCTTCGCTACCGTAGCGCAGGCCGCTCCTAAAGATGACACCTGGTATACCGGTGCTAAACTGGGCTGGTCTCAGTACCACGACAAAGGTTACTACGGTAACGGTTACCAAAACAACGACGGCCCAACTCATGAAAACCAGCTTGGTGCTGGTGCATTCGTTGGTTATCAGGCGAATCCATACCTGGGCTTCGAACTGGGTTATGACTGGCTGGGCCGTATGCCTAACAAAGGCGACCAGGTCAATGGCGCATTCAAAGCGCAGGGCGTTCAGCTGGCAGCTAAGTTGAGCTACCCGGTTCTGGACAACCTGGACCTGTACACCCGTCTGGGTGGTATGGTATGGCGTGCTGACTCCACTCAGCAGGTAGTTGGCGGCAATCGCATCAGCGATCACGACACCGGTGTTTCTCCACTGGCAGCAGTGGGTGTTGAATATGCTCTGACTCCAAACTGGGCAACCCGTCTGGACTACCAGTGGGTTAACAACATTGGTGACGCAGGTACCGTTGGCGCACGTCCTGACAACTCTATGTTCAGCGTAGGTGTTTCTTACCGTTTCGGTCAGGAAGAAGCTGCTGCTCCAGCACCAGCTCCAGCACCAGCTCCAGCTCCAGTTGTTGAAACCAAGCGTTTCACCCTGAAGTCTGACGTGCTGTTCAACTTCAACAAAGCCACTCTGAAACCAGAAGGTCAGCAGGCTCTGGATCAGCTGTACACCCAGTTGAGCAATCTGGACCCCAAAGATGGCTCTGTTGTGGTACTGGGCTTCACAGACCGCATCGGTTCTGAAGAATACAACCAGAAACTGTCTGAGAAACGTGCTCAGTCAGTAGTGGACTACCTGGTATCTAAAGGTATCCCAGCTAACAAGATCTCTGCACGTGGCCAGGGTAAATCTAACCCAGTTACTGGCAACACCTGTGACAGCGTGAAAGGCCGTCAGGCTCTGATCGACTGCCTGGCGCCAGACCGTCGCGTAGAAATCGAAGTTAAAGGCATCAAAGACGTTGTAACTCAGCCTCAGGCTTAAGTGACGCTTTGAGCAAAAAACCCCGCTTCGGCGGGGTTTTTTATTTCCTTCATTACAGCATCTGAGAGTGAAATTGCTTCCCGTCCTGTTATTCAGGTTTTCCGAGAATAGCCTTAAGATCCTGCTTAAGTGAGGACATCTGACTGGCATATTGCTCTTTACGTTCCGCATCCTCAATGAGCTGCACCACCGTTTCCGAAAGCGTACTGTTACGGCGCTGCGCCAGTCCAGCAAGACGCTGCCACACCAGATATTCCAGATCGATAGACTTCTTCCGCGTATGCTGATGTTCAGCATTAAAATGGCGTTTACGACGCGCGCGAATCGTCTGCTTCATACGGTTTTCAAGAGCCGGATTAATATGCTGGTTAATCCAGGTCAAAACCAGATTGGGAGTATTCTCCATCGCCAACAACTCATCCACGACCGCCTGCGCTGCGCTTAACTCGACATAGCGCGTGATCGCTTCACCTTCGCGGTGTTTTTTGACGAGGTATTTCCATTTCCATCCGCTTTCAAGATTTTCCAGTTGTTGATATTTCATCGGAATCTCATGCTGATCCTATAACAAGTTAAGAATAACAGCTTTTTTTAATCTGGCTGCAAAGAAAACCGGAACCAGGCCGTGAATCTCAATTCAGTTAATACAGAACCGCATGTCTGCTGTGCTTAACAGGCTGAATTATTGTATAATGCCGCTTTTATTCATTTCAGAAAAATACGATAACTTTGACCAACAACCGATTAGAGTGGCGCGCCCTACAGCCCGATACAGAACGCTTCCAGCATCTCATCTCACAGGCTGCCACCACTGAGACAGAGTGTTTTGCTAACGTGCAGTCTCGCCTGTTCAACGGCCTCAGCCTGCTTCTGCAAACCCCGGCTAAAGTACCGCTTATGCTGGTCAAAAGCGCCGAAAGCGCCGAATATCTGGCTTTGCTACAGGATGTCCTCTCTTCCCTCGTCGAATCAGATGAAGAGGATGATGCAAACCTGTTATACGGTGGGCACTACCTGGTTGAACCGCAGAAGGTCATCTGGCGCCCTGCGGAAAGTTCAGATGATAATTTTGCCAGCACCGGCGGCGTTCATCAGGCTGACTGGATCGAAGCCGAGCAGCTTTTTGGCTGCGTTCGTGTTTATAACTCAATACTCACGCTGTCTCCAGGGCTTGTTCACCGCGCCAACGGCGGTGTGCTGATCCTCTCCCTGCGCACACTACTGGCACAGCCATTACTCTGGCTACGCCTGAAACAAATTATGGTCAACCAGCGCTTTGACTGGTATTCGCAGGATGAAACACGCCCGCTGCCGCTTGACGTCCCGTCAATGCCTATGCAGCTTCGTCTGGTTCTAACCGGCGATCGTGATGCACTGGCTGATTTCCAGGATATGGAACCCGAGCTGGCTTCGCTGTCGCTTTACAGCGAGTTTGAAGAGAACATCCAGCTGGTTGATGAGGAAGAATTCACTAACTGGATGCAGTGGGTGCTCAACGTTGCACAAAGCCTCGGTTATCCGGCCCCGGCCGCTGATTTCTGGCCAGTACTCATCCGCGAAGCAGCCCGCTATACCGGCGATCAGGAGACACTTCCGCTAGATCCAACCTGGCTGGCACGCCAGCTGCAGGATGCTTCACTTTACAGTGAAGATGAGAGCGTAAACGGTGAAAATTTACGCGACGCTCTCACTACCCGCGAATGGCGCGAAGGTTTCCTTTCCGAGCGCGTCCGTGACGACATTCTGCTTGATCAAATTCTGATCGAAACCGAAGGTGAAATGATTGGCCAAATCAACGCACTTTCGGTGATCGATTTCCCGGGGCACCCACGTCCGTTTGGTGAGCCTTCGCGTATCAGCTGCGTGGTGCATGTAGGTGACGGCGAGTTTACCGATGTAGAGCGTAAAGCAGAACTCGGTGGAAATATCCATGCTAAAGGCATGATGATTATGCAGGCTTGGCTGATCGCCGAGCTGGAGCTGGACCAACAGCTGCCCTTCTCCGCTTCTCTGGTATTTGAGCAGTCATACTCAGAAGTTGATGGCGACAGCGCCTCGCTGGCAGAGCTTTGCGTATTAATCAGCGCACTCGCTTTACAGCCAATCAATCAGCAAATTGCCGTTACCGGTTCCGTCGATCAGTTTGGTCGCGTTCAGCCCGTGGGCGGATTAAATGAAAAAATTGAAGGCTTCTTCAATATCTGTAATCAACGTACGCTAAATGGCAATCAGGGCGTTATTATTCCTGCGGCCAACGTACGTCACCTCTCGTTACAACAAGAAGTTGTAGATGCTGTGCGGGAAGGTAAATTCCATTTGTGGGCCGTATCCAGCGTGGATGAAGCCCTGCCGTTGTTAACGGGTGTTGAATGGGACAAGGAGAACGATCCTTGCCTGCTGCGTTCTATTCAGGATCGCATTGCTCAGATTAACCAACAGGATGCACGACAGCTTCCGTGGGCACTGCGTTGGTTAAACTGGTTCAACCAGCGCTGATCGGACTTGTTCAGCGTACACGTGTTAGCTAAAATTCGTGATTCACTAAAATAAGGCTTATTGAGAATATGGTAGATAAACGCGAATCCTATACAAAAGAAGACCTGATTGCTTCTGGTCGCGGTGAACTTTTTGGTGCAGAAGGCCCGCCATTGCCAGCCGGCAATATGTTGATGATGGACCGCGTAATCAAAATGACAGAAGATGGCGGCAACTACGGTAAAGGCTTTGTTGAGGCCGAGCTGGATATAAATCCGGACCTGTGGTTCTTCGGCTGCCACTTTATTGGCGATCCGGTTATGCCTGGCTGCCTGGGTCTGGATGCAATGTGGCAGCTGGTCGGTTTTTACCTCGGCTGGTTAGGCGCTGAAGGTAAAGGCCGTGCGCTGGGCGTTGGCGAGGTGAAATTCACCGGCCAGGTCCTGCCAACGGCGAAAAAGGTTTCGTACCGTATTCATTTTAAACGCGTTATTAACCGTAAACTGGTGATGGGCGTTGCTGATGGAGAAGTGCTGGTCGATGGCCAGGTGATTTACACCGCTACCGACCTGAAAGTAGGTCTGTTCAAAGATACAACTGCTTTCTAATCGTTCTGGTCATTGTTGCAAAACAATGACCTGCAGAACCGAAAACCTCCGCAGCAGCGGAGGTTTATTCCTTTACGTTGAACAGGCGTTACGCGGTAACCGTCCTGTCCTCCATGGCCTGTCGCCAACCTCCCAACCAGTGAGATCGAGCATCTAGCATTTGGTAAGGACACATCTCTTTTGAGCGTCCGGTAATGCCCGCCTGATAACCCCGTGAATGTGCCCGATCCAGGCGATCTCGTTTCTGTCTCTTCATGCCGCGTTTCCCTCATTTTGTCTGGTGGAATCTGGTGGAAAGAAAACAGTGGCTACTGAGTGCGCAGCCACAATTAAGTTCTACCTCTGCGGTAATAAAAGATCAATGCGCAAATTTCACGCCAATGTCATATTTATGACCTGGCATTTTCATAATTTTGCATTGTTTATTGGTACTGAAAGGTTACAGGTGGATGATTAGCAATAAAAAAGCCTTCGATTATGCAAAAGTCTCATTTTGCGATAATCAAAGGCTTAGGCCATTTGTAAAAATAATAACTAACGTTGCTGATTTATCGCATTTGCGATCTGGGTCGAGATCTGTTGCCATCCCTGAGAGAGCGTTCTGACTAGCGAATCATAACCGTCCTCGCTTTGCGGCAGGTCCAGCATAAACGCACGCTTCTCTAAGCGGCCTTCACGCTGCAGCATCCACACACCACTGATCACTGCACGGCCATCGTAGCGCCCATGAAAGCCGGTGACCGTCACGTTGAGTGTATCGTGCTGCTGACCAAGGGGCGAAGAAGAAATCACCGCGCCGGGCAATTCACGGCTCAGATTACTGACCAGCGTTTGCTGTAGCTGCTGGTCGAGCGGACTGGCCCAGCGATTGTTAGCGGCGATAACGTACTGAACGTCATTGCTCTGATAGACCACGCCGTTACCTGCCAGATAATCCGGGATCGATACCGCCTCTACCCAGATTGGCCGGGAAAAAGTCTGACTGCTCACCACCGTATTACTGCCTGCAACAGGCAACTGATAATAGCGTGTTTCTGGCGTGCTGCTGCAGGCAGTCACCGCAAGTATCAGCGCTAAGGGTATCCATTTCATCATCATTTCGCCCTCTTCGGCTGTGGGTCCTGACCGGGTTTCGCTTCAAACACCAACGCATTACTTTTATTGTTCAGCGTTTTTAGCACCGGCTGTAGCTCACGCATCACCTGATCCAGACTCTGCAAATCCGCCACCATTTTGTTGTAAGCCGGCGATCCTGGCTGGAAGCCCTTCATGCTGCGATTCAGTTCACGTAGCGTATTCTGCATATCTGCCGGCAGCTCCTGCATCGCCTGACTGGAAGTGATTTGATTGAGGTTATCCAGCGTTTTTTGCAGCTCGCGCAGCGTGCGCTGGCTCTCTTTCAGCGTACCGGTTGCCTCGTTCAGCATCGGATTCAGCGGCAGGTTATTGATCTTATCCAGCGACTCCACCAGCTTTTCCTGAAGCTGCGCAAGTCCACCGCTGACCGTCGGAATCAGCTCGTAATCTCCAAATTTAGACGAACCAGTTACCGCTTTGGCATTTTTATAGAAATCCAGATCCACGTATAGCGAACCGGTCAGCAAGTTGGCAGATTTAAGGGAGGCGCGTAACCCCTCACTGATACCACTTTTCAGATGCTGCTCGAAGTTGAAACCTTCTCCCAGCTGCTTACGGAAACGCTCTGGTTCTATACGGATCAGCACCGGAATGCGGTAATCGTTATTCAGGCGCTGAGCGATACCCGGCGCGGTGAACGGTACTTCAGCCACGGTACCAAGGCGAATACCCCTGAATTCAACCGGCGCACCCGCATTCAGGCCGCGAACCGATTCGTTAAAGAACATCAGGAAATCTTTGTGCTCGCTGTAGAGAGAATCCTGAATGCTACGCTGATCGTCAAATAACCGATACTCCGCTTTATTTTCAGCGGGCTTACCCAGCTCCCAGCCTTCCGGTACGTCAAAACTCACCCCACCGCTTAGCAGCGTTGCCAGCGATCCCATTTCGACCCGCATCCCCGATGCGGACATATCAACCGCAATGCCGCTGTCTTTCCAGAAGCGAACATTGGTGGTAATCAGCCGATCGTAAGGCGCGGCAATAAACAACTGATAGCCGATCATACGTTTATCGGTATCGAATGAACTGGTTTCTACTGAACCAACGCGATAACCACGGAACAGGACCGGATCGCCCGGGTTTAGCTGGCCGGCTTTGCGGCTGTCCAGAGTGATGCGGATCCCTTTTGCATCCGGTGGAGCCAACGGCGGTGCATCCAGTAGTTCATACTGTTTTGCTTTTTCGCCTTTTGCACCGGGCTGAAGCTCAATATAGGCTCCGGACAACAGCGTTCCCAGACCGCTAACGCCACCGCGGCCAATAGTGGGTTTGACGACCCAAAAAGCACTGTCTTCGCGCAGGAGTTTCTCCATACCAGAGTTAAGACGCGCTTTAATTTCAACGTGGTGCAGATCGTCGGTCAGCACCGCGCTCTCTACGATGCCGACATCCACACTGCGGCTTTTAATGGTGGTTTTTCCACCTTCAATGCCTTCTGCATTGGTAGTAATCAGGGTCACTTCCGGCCCCTGATGACTGAAATGATAAAACAGTATCCATGCGCCGATCAGCACGGTCACAATCGGCACGATCCAAACCGGGGACCAGCGTTTAATATGTTCTACCCTGGCGGTGCTGTGATTATTGTCCGTCACTAAACGACTCCTCAGTACTCTTATCTTTCACCCGATCCCAGGTTAGTCGGGGATCAAACGTAATAGCAGCAAACATTGTCAGGATCACCACCATCGCGAATAACAGCGCGCCCGTTGCGGGATAGATGCTCATCAACCGCCCCATACGCACCAGTGCCGACAGTACGGCAATAACAAAAACGTCAATCATTGACCAGCGTCCGACAAACTCGACCATTTCATAAATTTTATGCATCCGTTCACTGTCATGGTGATGCCGACTGTCTCCCTTGACATCCCAGCACAACCAGCCGATAGCCAGCATTTTCAATGAAGGTACCATGATACTGGCAATGAATATCACTAGTGCTACCGGATAGGAACCATCGCTCCACAGCAGGATAACCCCGGCCATGATGGTTGAACCCATCTTGTTACCCAGCGCTTCGGTGATCATGATTGGCATCAGGTTAGCGGGAATATAAAGCAGTATGGAGGTCAACAGCAGCGCCAGCGTCCACTGCAGACTGTGCTTACGCCGTGCATGGCCATGACTCCCACAGCGCGGACAGACTAACCGATCGCTGGCCAGCACTGCGGTACAGCATGAGCATGAGCGCATACCCTGCCGCAGGCCGCTAATGCCCGCCACCGGACGCGCAGGCAGAGCGGGTAATGGCGCAACTCGCTGCCAAAGCACCCGACGTTCTATGCACTGAAATGCCCGCAGTTGCAGTACGCAAAACAGGCACCAGGGGATAAAGCTGCTACCAATGCCGATGTCGCCATAGGCCATCAACTTAACGAAACTGACCAGAACTCCGGCGAGGAAAATTTCCGCCATGCCCCAGCTCCGCAGCTGCATCAGGATGCGGGTCATACCCCGTTTCAACGGCAGCGGCAGTTTTAACGGGCTGACCAGCAGCAGGATCGCTATCATGCAGAACGCGGGCACGCCCTGAACGAAGAGCATAAACAGCGTAGCCAGACTGCTGTAGTCCTCAGAAACCATTACCTGAGGGATCTGCATCATGGAAATTTCGCTGCTTAAACCCGCAACCCGCATATTAACGAAGGGAAAGAGGTTAGCCAGCAGCAGCATAAACAGCGCCGCCAGCGCATAGCCAGCCGGCCGCCTGAGCGGCTCAACCCAGCTGGAGTGAAGTGTGGTATGACAGCGCGGGCAGCTTGCTTTGCTGCCCGGCAGAAGCACGGGCAACTGTGTCATGAGGTCACACTGCGGACATAGAATCCATTGATGTGCGTGGTGCGACGAACACATACCTTTCCCTCAATAAAATTACGCGCCGTTACTTAACGACTCAAGGTATTCCCAACGTTCAAACGCCGTTTCCAGTTCCTGTTCGGCTTTTGCCAGCGCATCCAGAACCGACTGAGTCGCCTCGTGCGGCTGGTTAAAGAAGTTTACATCAGCAACCTGCGCCTGATATGCAGCAAGCTGTGCTTCCAGCTCTTCCATTTTCTGAGGCAGCTGTTCCAGTTCACGCTGTAAATTGTAGCTCAGCTTAGCAGCCGGTTTTTTCACTGCTTCGCTTTTTACGCTTTCCTGACGAGGTTGAGAAGGCGCACTTTTAGCGGCAGCACGGTTTTGTTTCCAGGCAGAACGCTGAAGCTGGGCATCATGGTAGCCACCAACGAATGCACCAATTTCACCAGTGCCATCGAAGATCCAGCATTCGGTGACGGTGTTATCCACGAACTGACGATCGTGGCTAACCAGCAGTACCGTTCCCTGGTAACCATCAATGAGTTCTTCCAATAGCTCAAGCGTTTCTACATCCAGGTCGTTGGTCGGTTCATCGAGAATCAGCAGGTTACTCGGCTTCAGGAACAGACGAGCCAGCAGCAGTCGGTTACGCTCTCCACCGGACAAGGCTCGCACCGGCGTCATCGCACGTTTTGGATGGAACAGGAAGTCCTGTAAGTAACCGAGTACATGACGCGGTTTACCGTTTACCATCACTTCCTGCTTACCTTCGGCCAGGTTGTCCATAACCGTGCGGTCCGGGTTCAGCTCGGCACGGTGCTGATCGAAGTAGGCCACTTCCAGTTTAGTACCAATATGCACTCGGCCACTGTCCGGCTTTAGCTGATCCAGCATCAGCTTCAGCAATGTCGTTTTGCCACAGCCGTTCGGGCCGATGAGAGCAATTTTATCGCCGCGCTGAACCTGACGAGAGAAATCGTTAACCAGCTGCTTGCCCGCAATACCGTATTTGACGTTTTCCAGTTCGAAGACAATTTTGCCGGAGCGTGATGCTTCTTCCACCTGCATGTTGGCTTTGCCCATCACTTCACGACGTTCGGAACGTTCGCGGCGCAAGGCCTTCAGTGCGCGTACGCGTCCTTCATTACGAGTACGACGGGCTTTGATGCCCTGGCGTATCCACACTTCTTCCTGCGCCAGCTTGCGGTCAAATTCAGCGTTCTGCATCTCTTCAACGCGCAGCGCTTCCTCTTTGCCCAGCAGATACTGATCGTAATCTCCCGGCCAGGACACCAGCTTGCCGCGGTCAAGATCGACAATACGCGTTGCCATATTGCGGATAAATGAACGGTCGTGAGAGATAAAGATGATGCTGCCCTGGAACGTTTTCAGGAACGTTTCCAGCCAGTCGATGGTTTCAATATCCAGGTGGTTGGTTGGCTCATCAAGCATCAGCACCTTTGGGTTGCTGACCAGCGCGCGCCCCAGCGCCGCTTTACGCAGCCAGCCACCGGACAGGGAAGAAAGTTCAGCGTCACCATCCAGACCAATCTTCTCCAGCACGTCATGAATACGGCTTTCCAGCTGCCACAGATTTTGATGGTCGAGGATCGACTGCAGACGCGCCATCTCATTGAGATTTTTATCGCTCGGATCTTCCATCACCAGATGAGAAATAGCGTGATAGGCTTTCAGGTGCTCCGCCTGCTCTTCCACCCCTTCGGCAACAAAGTCATACACCGAGCCTGCCACGTTGCGCGGTGGGTCCTGTTGCAGACGAGCGACGATCAGATCCTGTTCATAAATGATACGACCATCGTCCAGAGGCTGTTCACGGTTGATAATCTTCATCAACGTGGATTTACCGGCACCGTTACGCCCGACCAGACAAACGCGCTCATTCTCTTCGATATGGAGTTCAGTGTTATCCAACAGCGGCGCATCGCTGAATGAAAGATAAGCGCCATGAATACTGATTAGTGACATAAATACTTATTCCTTACCGGCGTGCGTCAGCAGCCAGCAGTTGTGAATTTGACGGTTACGGGCAAAATCCTGTGACTGTGTTTTGGCGGTAATGTCGCGAGCCTCAAGACCCAACGCTTCCAGCCCGGCAAAGTCCATCTTAAAGCCGCGTTTATTGTTAGAGAACATAATGGTGCCGCCCACTCTCAGCAGACGTTTAAGATCCTTCATCAGATCCAGATGATCGCGCTGCACATCAAAACTCTCCTCCATTCGCTTGGAGTTAGAGAACGTTGGCGGATCGATAAAGATCAGATCGAACTGTTCATCGGCTTCGCGCATCCAGTTCAGGCAGTCTGCCTGCATCAGTCGATGCTGGCGACCGGTTAAACCGTTAAGCCGCAGGTTACGTTCTGCCCACTCCAGATAGGTCCGCGACATATCGACCGTGGTGGTGGTGCGCGCACCGCCAAGGCCGGCGTGAACGCTGGCACTACCGGTGTAGGCAAACAGATTAAGGAAGTCTTTGCCTTTACTCATCTGGCCCAGCATTTTGCGGGCGATGCGATGATCGAGGAACAAACCGGTATCGAGATAATCCGTCAGATTGACCCACAGTTTGGCGTTAAACTCGCTGACCTGGAAAAAATCCCCCTTCTCGCCCAGTTTCTGATACTGATTTTTCCCTTTCTGCCTTTCACGGGTTTTCAGCACCAGCCGGTTGGTCGGTAACTCCATGACATTAAGCGTTGCGGCAATGACATCAAACAGACGCTGGCGCGCTTTAGCTGGCTCAACGGTTTTCGGCGGCGCATATTCCTGCACCACCACCCAGTCAGCGTAGCGGTCAACGGCGACGTTATAATCCGGTAAGTCGGCATCATAGACGCGATAGCACTCAATCCCTTCCTGGCGCGCCCACTTATCCAGCTTCTTCAGATTCTTACGCAGGCGGTTGGCATAATCATCCGCCAGCTGTGCTACGGCACCGCCAGACGGGTTCGCGGCCAGCTGATAGTTTTTCTGCACGCAGTCCAGCGGACCATTTTTTGCTTTGAACTGACGATCTGCACGCAGCTGCAGGCAGCTCAGCAGCTCAGGTGAAGCGCTGAACAGCGACAGATTCCAGCCGCCAAACTGAGCTTTCATCAGGCGGCCCAGCTGACTGTGCAGCGCGATCAACGCAGGTTCACTTTCCAGACGCTCACCGTAAGGTGGATTGCTCAGCACCGTACCCGCCGGACCTTCCGGCAGCGGATTTTGCAGCTTCAGCACATCCTGAAGGGTGAAGCTAATCCGCTCAGCCAGGCCAGCACGACGGGCGTTGGCCCGCGCACTTTCAATCACGCGTGGATCGTTGTCATAGCCGAAGAAGCGCGAGGTATTATCCTGCAGGCCTTTCTTTGCTCTCGCCTGCGCTTCCTGCTTCACTTCACTCCAGAGCGCCGCATCAAACTTGCTCCAGCCGGTAAAGCCCCAGTGGTTACGGTGCAGGCCCGGTGCACGATCGCAGGCGATCATCGCGGCTTCCAGCAACAGCGTACCGGAACCACACATCGGATCGACCAGCGGCGTACCTGATTGCCAGCCGGAGCGCAGCACAATAGCGGCAGCCAGGGTCTCTTTCAGCGGTGCCTGACCGGTTTGCTGGCGATAACCGCGCATATGCAAACCTTCGCCGCTGAGATCAAGCGCGATGCTGGCCGTGTCTTTATTCAACCAGACATTGACGCGGATATCCGGCAGTTCGCGATCGACATCCGGACGCGCCAGCCCTTTACGGGTAAAGCTGTCAACAATGGCGTCTTTGACCTTCAGCGCACCATACTGACTGTTGCGGATAACCTCGTTCAGACCGCTAAAATGCACGGCGAAAGTTTTATCGCTGCCGAACATTGCCGGCCAGTCAATAGCCTGCACGCCGAGGTAGAGGTCCAGATCGCTGTAAACACCGCATTCTGTCAGCGGCAGCAGAATACGCGACGCCAGACGACTCCACATCAGACTTTGGTACATCAGACGATCGTCACCCTGATAATGTACGCCGCCCTGGACGACCTGGCAGCTTTGCGCGCCAAGGACTTCCAGTTCACTTTTTAACAGCTCTTCGAGCCCACGCGCCGTACTGGCAAACAGAGAATTCATAGTGTCACTTATCGTCATCAGAAAATTGCTGCGCATTATAGCTAATCATGGCGTCATGTCATAAAGTTAGCTTCTTTTGCTGCAGAAACCCTGGCTTAACAGGGGGCATATACCGGCTGCACAAGGAGTCAGCACCATGATCACACTGTCACGGTTATTTATTCACCCGGTAAAATCCATGCGCGGCATGCAGGTTTCGCATGCTCAGGCTTTAGAGAGCGGCCTTGCCTTCGATCGCATCTTTATGCTTACCGAACCTGATGGCACCTTTATTACCGCACGCCAGTATCCCGAAATGGTGTTATTCACTCCGGCTTTAATTATGGGTGGTTTACAGCTCAGCGCACCCGATGGCAGTAGCGCAACGGTGCTGTTTGAGGATTTTCTCCCCGACAGTGAGCCCACTGAAGTCTGGGGAAGCCACTTCAGCGCCCTGATTGCCCCAGACAGTATCAACCAGTGGCTGAGCGGCTTTTTCCCCCGACCACTTCAGCTACGTTGGGTTGGGCCCCGCATGACCCGCCGGGTAAAACATTTTGATCAGGTTCCTCTCGGATTCGCCGATGGTTTCCCCTATCTGTTGGTTAATGAAGCCTCACTGTTTGATTTACAACAGCGCTGCCCGGCAGGCGTGAGGATGGAACAGTTCCGCTCAAACCTGGTGATTACCGGTGCGGACGCCTGGGCCGAAGACGGCTGGTCAACGGTGAAGATCGGCGATGTGCTTTTCGATCTGCCCAAACCCTGCAGCCGCTGCGTGTTCACCACCATCAGCCCACAGCGTGGCCGCAAACATCCCAGCGGTGAACCGCTGTCCACGCTCCAGCGTTTTCGCAGCGCGCAGGACGGCAGCGGAGATATCGACTTCGGAATGAATCTGGTCGCCCGCAGCAGCGGCGTCATCCGGAGTGGCGACAGGCTTGAGGTGATTAAACGCCAGCCTGCCCGCGCCTACGGCAGCGGTGAAGTTACCGAAACGCTGACCGTCGATACACAACCGCCCGGTGAGGTGACCCTGAATTGGAACGGTCAGGCGTTCAGCGGCAACAATCAGCAGGTGCTGCTGGAGCAATTGGAAATGCAGGGGATTCGTATTCCCTACTCCTGCCGGGCAGGGATCTGCGGCAGTTGCAAAGTCACTCTGGTCAGTGGTGAGGTCAGCGCATTGAAAAAAGGAGCAATACGGAAGGATGGAACTATACTCAGCTGCAGCTGTATCCCGTCAGGGGATCTGATTCTACGCTAAGGATCTTGCGCGGTGAGTTACACCGCGCGAGCAAACCGCAGCGCATCAGGTTTAACCTGAGGCGTAAGACGATCGTGCATAATTTTTATCGCATCACCCAGCATCATACTGCGGCCGGCCAGAATGAGCTCCGGCTGAGCCAGCAGGCAAAGCGCCGCGTTCTCACCCGATTCAACGACGATCATTGTCGCCTGCTCACCGCTATCGCTAACGGTAACGCAAACCAGATCGCCTTCCTCAGGACGGAAGCCACCGTGCGTCTGAGTCACAAAATGCCAGCTCTTCGGCATCAGCGGCTTGAGGAAACGGGTCGCCACCAGCACGTTCAGCACCAATTCAGCGTGCTGTTCAGAATCCAGCTCTGCCTGGCGGCATCGCTCAGCAAAGGTGAAAAATAGTGCAGCGTCATCGACACAAAAGCCTGAAACATCAAAGGCATCCGGCGTGAGCATCTTGCGGGGAAAACGTGAGCGAAATGGCTGTTCACGAGCCAGGTCCAGCATCATACGGTCTTGTTCTGCGTCGAAAAACCAACGCCAGTTATCGTCCGGTTTTATCCTCATGATGAGTCCTGTAGTAATAATGGGTTACAGATGTCCGGAAAAATATTCATGGTCCGGGAAAAAAACGGCTGTTTTTTAACTTACAGCAACACGCCAAATTGACTTAATAGCGATCTAACAGAACAAAATATAAACGAGCCAGAGGCGAAAATAAAGCCCCTGGCATTTTTTACTCAAATATGGGTCACAATTTCTTTTATTAGTGGCGGACCTTTGTAAATAAAGCCGGAATATATTTGTACCAGTGAAGCTCCCGCTTCCATTTTTTCACGCGCTGAAACCAGGGAATCAATACCGCCCACGCCAATAATTGGCATGCTGCCCTTCAGCTCAGCAGAGAGTCGCCGAATAATTTCCGTACTGCGCAACTGTACGGGACGGCCACTCAGCCCACCGGCTTCATCACAATGTTTTAACCCTTTAATCAAAGAACGATCGAGGGTCGTATTGGTGGCAATAACGCCATCAATATTGTGTCGCTGCAAACTATCGGCAACCTGGATCAATTCCTCTTCAGAAAGATCGGGCGCGATCTTCACCGCGACAGGAACATATTTATGATGAAGCTGTTGAAGTTCACCCTGCCGGGTTTTAATCGCCTGCAGCAAATCATCCAGCGCTTCACCATATTGCAGACTGCGAAGGCCCGGTGTGTTCGGCGAGGAAATGTTGATGGCGATATAGCCCGCGTACGGATAAATTTTATCCATACAGGTTAAATAATCTTCTTTTCCCTGCTCAACCGGCGTGTCTTTATTCTTACCGATATTAATGCCGAGAATGCCGTCATAGTGGGCTTTCTTAACGTTCTCTACCAGATGGTCAACGCCCAGATTATTAAATCCCATGCGATTAATGATGCCCTGCGCTTCTACAACGCGGAACATGCGAGGCTTATCATTACCCGGCTGCGGACGCGGGGTGACCGTACCAATTTCAATAAAACCAAACCCCATTGCGCCAAAGGCATCAATGCATTCACCGTTTTTATCCAGCCCGGCAGCCAGCCCCAGCGGATTTTTAAACGTCAGCCCCATGCAATTAACCGGTTTAAACGGCAATGACTGGCGGATCAGGGCGGTGAAGGGGGTGCCGGAAAGGCGCGTCAGCTGCTGCAAAGTCAGTTCATGCGCGCGCTCAGGATCGAGCTGGAACAGCGCCTTACGAACGAGGGGATAATACATGGTCACTCCTGAGGTCCCGATAGAAAATCGGGGTCGTATTATCCGGTATTCAGCCACTAAATGGAAACGTCGTGGCGTAAAAGCTAAAAAAAAGTGCGTCCTGTTAGCGACACCGTCAACACCGCCAGCCGCTATATGAAAAAAATGGCAAAAAAATGCCGGATAAATCATTTAAGCCCCTCTTCCTGCTCTGTCAGGATAAGCCAATCAGTTCTTGAATGTGTTTAATTAATAACTTTTAGCTATAAGGAGTGGTTATGCGCGTTATTACTCTGGCGGGAAGCCCCCGCTTTCCCTCTCGCTCCACCGCACTGTTGACGGTGTGCCAGCATGCCCTTGAACAGCGCGGCGTTGAGGTGACTCCGTGGAATCTGCATAACTTCCATCCTGAAGATCTGCTTTACGCGCGCTTTGACTCCCCCGCCCTGCTAGCCTTTAAGGAAGATCTGGAAAAAGCCGACGGACTGATCGTTTCAACGCCGGTCTATAAAGCGTCTTTTGCCGGTGCGCTGAAAACCCTGCTCGATTTACTGCCGGAACGCGCACTGGAACATAAGGTGGTTCTGCCGCTGGCCACCGGCGGCACCGTTGCCCACCTGCTGGCGGTCGATTATGCGCTGAAGCCGGTGCTTAACGCCCTGAAAGCGCAGGAGGTACTCCACGGCGTATTTGCCGACGACAGCCAGATCGCCCACTACGACCGTCAGCCTGAATTATCCGCTGGACTGGCTGCACGCCTTGAGGAATCGGTAGATACCTTCTGGCATGCGCTGGCCCGCCGCCATCAACCGCTGGCCGCAGCCGTTTAACCCGTTTCTGTTTTCTGCTGGCGCAGCCACGCCCCTGAATTAAGGAGTAAAACGATGAGCCTGTCCGTCTTCTGGTTCCTTCCCACTCACGGTGATGGTCATTATCTGGGTACCAACCAGGGTGCCCGCCCGGTGGATTACACCTATCTGCAACAAATTGCCCAGGCAACAGACCGCCTGGGATTTGGCGGTGTGCTAATCCCGACAGGGCGATCGTGTGAGGACGCCTGGCTGGTTGCTGCTTCGCTCATTCCGGTGACACAGCGTCTGCGCTTTTTGGTTGCTCTTCGTCCGGGCGTCACATCACCGACCCATGCGGCTCGCCAGGCCGCGACGCTCGATCGTCTTTCCAACGGCCGCGCCCTGTTTAACCTGGTGACTGGTGGGGATGCAGAAGAACTGGCGGGTGACGGCGTGTTCCTCGACCACCGTGAGCGCTATGCTGAGTCAGCAGAATTTACCCGCGTCTGGCGCCGGGTGCTGGAAGGCGAAACCGTTGATTATGAAGGCAAGCATGTCAATGTGCGCGGCGCACGGCTGATGTTTAAACCGGTACAGCAGCCAAGGCCACCGCTGTGGTTCGGCGGCTCATCCGAGGTCGCTCAGGATCTGGCGGCGGAACAGGTCGATGTCTATCTGACATGGGGCGAACCTCCTGCACAGGTAAAAGAAAAAATTGCTCAGGTACAGGCAAAAGCCGCCGCACTGG
The DNA here is from genome assembly GCF_016624745.1 of Erwinia sp. S43. Lineage (NCBI taxonomy): Bacteria > Pseudomonadati > Pseudomonadota > Gammaproteobacteria > Enterobacterales > Erwiniaceae > Erwinia > Erwinia sp. S43. The sequence continues at coordinate 53,661 of NZ_JACVTX010000013.1, forward strand.
GTCGTAAAGTACGCTTTGGTATCCGCCTCCACGTGATCGTCCGCGAAACCAATGAGGAAGCCTGGCAGGCCGCCGACCGACTGATCTCCCATCTTGATGATGCCACCATTGCCAAAGCCCAGGCCGCACTGGCGCGTACCGACTCCGTCGGCCAGCAGCGGATGGCCGCTCTGCACGGCGGCAAGCGGGACAAACTGGAGATCGCGCCGAATCTGTGGGCTGGAGTCGGTCTGGTGCGCGGCGGTGCCGGTACGGCCCTGGTCGGTGATGGCCCGACGATAGCCGCAAGAATGCAGGAGTACGCTGACCTCGGCATTGAAACCTTTATTCTTTCCGGTTATCCGCATCTGGAAGAGGCCTATCGTGTGGGTGAACTGCTGTTCCCGCATCTCGATCTGGCGATCCCGGAGGTGCCGCAGCCTGCGAAAATCAATGCCCACGGTGAGCACGTTGCGCATGATTTCGCGCCGCAGAAAGTTTCTCAAAGCTAACAACGCCCCGCCGTGCTGATGTGCGGGCGTTTTGGTTTTACAGCAATACCCGCCGAGAGGGTTCAGAGGTAGGCATGAGTAAAGCAACTAAACATATCACCAATGCCCTGCTGCCGTGGGCGCTACCGGTACTGCTGGTCGTGGTCTGGCAGCTGGCTTCTCAAACCGGCTGGCTTTCCACACGTATTCTGCCGTCCCCCGAGTCGGTGCTTGTCACTTTCTGGCGGCTTTCCGCCAGCGGGGAACTGTGGCAGCATCTGGCTATCAGCGGCTGGCGCGCCCTGCTGGGCTTTAGCATAGGTGGTTCAATTGGTCTGCTGCTGGGCCTGATAACCGGCATGTCACGCCTGGGCGAGCGCCTGCTGGACACTTCCGTACAGATGCTGCGCAATGTACCTCACCTGGCGCTAATCCCGCTGGTAATACTGTGGTTTGGCATTGATGAATCCGCCAAGATCTTTCTGGTCGCCCTCGGCACCCTGTTCCCCATCTATCTGAATACCTATCACGGTATTCGCAATGTCGATCGCGGCCTGGTGGAAATGGCGCGCAGCTATGGACTCTCTGGCTGGAGCCTGTTTATTCAGGTTGTGCTGCCGGGTGCGCTGCCCTCAATTATGGTTGGCGTACGCTTCGCTCTTGGTCTGATGTGGCTGACGCTGATTGTCGCTGAAACAATTTCCGCCAATTCAGGTATCGGCTATCTGGCGATGAACGCCCGCGAATTTTTACAAACCGATGTGGTCGTGGTGGCGATCGTTCTTTACGCCCTGCTGGGGAAACTGGCTGATGTCAGCGCCCAGCTACTGGAACGCATCTGGCTGCGCTGGCATCCGGCATATCAACTAAAAGAGGAGAATGCATGAGCGAGCTAAGTTCTGCTCCGGCGCGTTTGAACGCAGGGACACCGTTAAACATTAACGGTGTCAGCAAACAGTACAATGGCCGCACCGTACTGAACAGCATCGATCTGCATATTCCCTCAGGACAATTTGTGGCAGTGGTCGGTCGCAGCGGCTGCGGTAAAAGTACCCTGTTACGGCTGCTGGCCGGGTTGGAGAAAGCCAGCAGCGGCGAACTTCTGGCCGGCAGCGCACCGCTCAACGAGGCGCGCGAAGATATCCGGCTAATGTTTCAGGATGCCCGATTACTGCCGTGGAAAAGCGTCATTGATAACGTCGGCCTGGGACTAAAAGGGCGTGACTGGAAGCAAAATGCGCTGGAGGCACTTGCCGCCGTCGGGCTGGCCGATCGCGCCGGAGAATGGCCCGCGGCCCTCTCGGGTGGTCAGAAACAGCGTGTGGCACTGGCCAGAGCGCTGATTCATCGTCCAGGACTGCTGCTGCTGGATGAGCCACTCGGTGCGCTGGATGCCTTAACGCGGATTGAAATGCAGGACCTGATTGAGTCGCTGTGGCAGCAGCATCACTTCACCGTACTACTGGTCACGCACGACGTCAGCGAAGCGGTGGCGATGGCAGACCGCGTGCTGTTAATAGAGGAGGGAAATATTGGCCTCGATCTGAGCATTGACCTGCCGCGCCCGCGACGGAAAGGCTCCGTACGGCTGGCCGAGCTGGAAGCCGAAGTCCTCGATCGCGTGCTGAAGCGCCCGGCAGCTCCCGCTGAACCGCGCTACGCACAGCGCTAAAAATAAAGGGGCGATGTAATCGCCCCCTTTGCTTAACGCTGGCACCAAATTCAGGCGTTCAGCGCTTTCTCGATTTTCTCGAACAGATCGCCAGAAAGCTTATCCAGCCCCTTCAACTGCTCCAGCGCTTTACGCATCAACGCCTGGCGGGAGGCATCGTAACGCTTCAGACGAATCAGCGGTTCGATCAGCCGTGCCGCAATCTGCGGATTGCGGGTATTCAGATCGGTCAGCATTTCAACCAGGAACTGATAGCCGCTGCCGTCCTGCGCGTGGAACGCCGACGGATTGGCTGCGGCAAACGCCCCGACCAGCGAGCGAACGCGGTTCGGGTTACCGAGAGTGAACGAACGGTGATTCAGCAATGCTCTGACCTGGGTCAGCACATCCTCAGCCGGGCTGGTTGCCTGCAGGGCAAACCATTTGTCCATCACCAGTCCGTCATGATGCCAGCGCTCATCAAACGCCGCCAGCAGCTCAGTACGGCACGGCAGCTGTGCTGCGACAGACGCGGCCAGCGCGGCGATACTGTCGGTCATATTGTTAGCATGGTGATACTGATTGCTGACCAGTTTATCCGCCGCCGCCGCATCACCGAACGCCAGATAACTCAGGCAGACATTTTTCAGCGCACGCAGGCCGATATCCGCATGTTCAATACGATATTCAGCGGTTTGATTCGCCCGGTATACAGCCAGCAGCTCATCCGTCAGTTCCTCAGCCAGCGTGCGTACCAGCGCTTCGCGTACCGCCGCGATTGCCTGTGGATCGATGGTATCGAACAGCTCGGCAATTTCATTTTCACTCGGCAGCGTCAGGATTAACGCCATCAGCGCCGGATCGCTGTTCTCTTCTAACAGCACTGCGCGGAAGGCATCCGCCACGTGCAGCGGCAGAGAGAGCGGCTGCCCTTGCTGATAGCGGGCAACGTTCAGCCGGATATGATTCACCATCAGACTCTGCGCGGCATCCCAGCGCGAAAAATCGTTACGCGCGTGGCGCATCAGGAAGGTGAGCTGCGCATCGCTCCAGTTGTAATCCAGTTTGACCGGTGCGGAGAACTCACGCAGCAGCGAAGGTACGGGCTGGACTGGAACGCCATCAAAAACAAACGTCTGGAAGCTTTCGGTAACGTTCAGCACGTTATGTACAGGGTGGCCGTTGTGCTGCAGCGGGATTGCCTGACCTTTGCTGTCGTACAGCTCAATATCCAGCGGAATATGCAGCGGCAGTTTCTCCTGACGATCGGCGGTCGGCGGCGTCATCTGGGTGACGTGCAGCGTATATTGCTCAAGCTCAGGGTTATAGTCATCGCGCACGCTCAGTACCGGTGTACCCGACTGGCTGTACCAGCGGCGGAACTGCGACAGATCGACATTCGATGCGTCTTCCATCGCCTGCACAAAGTCATCACAGGTTGCCGCACTGCCGTCATGACGTTCGAAATAGAGCTGCATGCCTTTCTGGAAGCCCGCTTCACCCAGCAGCGTGTGCATCATGCGGATCACTTCCGAACCTTTTTCATACACCGTCAGCGTGTAGAAGTTGTTCATCTCGATCACCTGCTCCGGGCGAATCGGATGCGCCATCGGGCTGGCATCTTCCGCAAACTGCGCGCCGCGCATTACGCGCACATTATCAATACGGTTAACCGGGCGGGAGCCCAGATCCGAACTGAACTCCTGATCGCGGAACACGGTCAGCCCCTCTTTCAGGCTGAGCTGGAACCAGTCGCGGCAGGTCACGCGGTTGCCCGTCCAGTTATGGAAATATTCGTGGCCAATCACCGCCTCAATACCGAGATAATCTTTATCGGTTGCGGTTTCCGCCTTCGCCAGTACGTATTTAGAGTTAAAGACGTTCAGGCCTTTATTTTCCATGGCGCCCATGTTGAAGAAATCAACGGCCACGATCATAAAGATATCCAGGTCATATTCCAGACCGAAGCGCTCTTCATCCCACTTCATGCTGTTTTTCAGCGAGGTCATCGCCCAGTCGGCGCGGTCAAGGTTGCCGCGATCGACAAAGATCTCCAGCGCCACATCACGGCCGGAGCGGGTGTGGAAACTGTCACGCAGCACGTCAAAATCACCGGCAACCAGCGCAAACAGGTAGCAGGGTTTCGGGAACGGGTCCTGCCATTTGGTCCAGTGACGACCACCTTCAAGTTCGCCGCCATCAATGCGATTACCGTTCGACAGTAAATAAGGATACAACGCCTGCTCGGCAATAATGGTTGTCGTGAAGCGGGCCAGTACGTCCGGGCGGTCAAGATACCAGGTTATATGGCGGAAACCTTCCGCTTCACACTGGGTACACAGGGCCTCGCCGGACTTGTACAATCCCTCAAGTGCGGTGTTTTTATCCGGGTGGATCTCATTGACAATCTTTAGCGTAAACGCGTCAGGCAGGTGGCTGATAATTAACGCCCCCTCTTCCAGCCGATAATGCTCCCAGGGCTGTTCATCGACGGCAATCGACACCAGCGACAGATCTTCGCCGTCCAGACGCAGCTCGGCGTCAGAGTGCGCCAATCGCTTAATCTGACTAACGGCGGTCACCCTGGTAGTACTGGCATTAAGATCGAACGTCAGATCGATATCGGTAATCGTGTAGTCGGGTGCACGATAATCATGGCGGTTCTTAGCTTGCGGCAGTTGCGTCATAAGTCCTTCTCACGTCGATAATTAATTTAACATTTCAAGTTTATTCCTGTTATCGCACGGTTGCCACGTTGATTCCACACGAAACGCGGGATTGATGGAAAATGATACATACTGTTAACATGAGCACATAATGTCCTCGACCAGCCCGTCTGAATTGTGCTGTGATCGGGTTCAATAAATGAGTATTCGGGTTATACTCCTGCGACTTTTTTCCATTTGAACCAGGGATAACGCTCTTCGCCAGAGGATGCTGAAACGCACCATGACACGACACGCTTCCCCGATTTTGACTACGCTTCTGGACACCGACGCCTACAAACTTCATATGCAGCAGGCGGTTTTTCACCGGTATCATGACGTTACGGTTGCAGCTGAATTTCGCTGCCGTGGTGACGATATGCTGGGCCTGTATGCCGATGAAATCGTGCAGCAGATAAAGATGATGGCTACGCTGGCGTTGAACGATCAAGAGTTCACCTATCTCTCCGGCCTGCCTTTCTTTACCGCTGACTATCTCGCCTGGCTAAGGGAATTCCGATACGATCCGCAACAGGTTCAGGTACGCAATAATCTGGGCAAGCTGGATATCCGTATCAGCGGCCCGTGGCGTGAAGTAATTATGTGGGAAGTCCCACTGCTTGCGCTGATCAGTGAAGTCGTGCATCGCCACCGCTCTCCGCTGGTGACGGCGGAAATGGCCGTCGATAAACTCAAAAGCAAACTCGACCAGTTCGCAGATTTGACCGCCGATCTGGATATGTCGCGCTTCCGTTTGATGGACTTTGGCACACGTCGCCGCTTCTCGTGGGATGTGCATCTGGCGATTGTCAGCACGCTGAAGCAGGATTTCCCCTGGCTGGTAGGTTCGAGCAATTATGAGATTGCCCGCCGGCTGGATATCGCGCCAATGGGCACGCAGGCCCATGAATGGTTCCAGGCACATCAGCAAATCAGCCCGGTACTGGCGAACAGTCAGCGCGCAGCACTGCAGGCCTGGCTGGAAGAGTACCCCGATCAGTTGGGTATCGCCCTCACCGACTGCATTACGATGGATGCCTTCCTGCGCGATTTTGGCCGCAACTTTGCCAGCGCCTATCAGGGATTGCGCCATGATTCCGGTGAGCCGCAGGAGTGGGGAGAAAAAGCGATTGCCCATTATCAGCAGTTGGGAATCGACCCGCTCAGCAAAACACTGGTGTTCTCCGATAATCTGGATCTCGACAGCGCCGTGGCGCTTTACCGCCATTTCGGCCAGCGTATTAACGTGGCGTTCGGTATTGGCACACGCCTGACCTGCGATATTCCTCAGGTTAAACCGCTAAACATCGTCATTAAACTGGTCGAGTGTAACGGCAAACCGGTAGCCAAGCTTTCCGACAGCCCCGGCAAAACGATTTGCCAGGATCAGGCCTTCGTTCGCGCACTGCGTAAAGCTTTCGATCTGCCGCTGGTGAAGAAAGCCAGTTAGGACTTCTATCAGGGCCAGATGCTTTCTGGCCCGCAACTCCGCCAATACTGAATAAATCTCCCCACATTCATTGAATTCCTCTTGTTTCTCCTCGCCCGGCAAGTAACATAGCAAGACCCAAAATTTGGGGTAACCATTCCTATTCAGATCAATAGTGAGAGACTTATATGAGCGTTGTGCCTGTAGCGGATGTACTGCACGGCCGGGTTGCGGTTGACAGCGAAGTCACCGTACGTGGCTGGGTGCGTACCCGAAGAGATTCAAAAGCCGGTATTTCCTTTATCGCCGTTTATGACGGCTCCTGCTTTAATCCCGTTCAGGCTGTGGTCAATAATTCTCTGAATAATTATCAGGATGAAGTACTGCGTCTGACCACCGGCTGTTCAGTGATTGTTACCGGCAAAGTGGTGGAATCTCCGGGCGAAGGACAGAGCTTTGAGATTCAGGCGACCCACGTAGAAGTGGTTGGCTGGGTTGACGATCCGGATACTTATCCGATGGCGGCTAAGCGCCACAGCATTGAATATCTGCGAGAAGTGGCTCACCTGCGCCCGCGTACCAACCTGATTGGCGCGGTTGCCCGCGTGCGCCATACGCTGGCCCAGGCGCTGCATCGCTTCTTTGACGAGCAGGGGTTCTTCTGGGTATCTACTCCACTGATCACCGCTTCCGATACCGAAGGTGCCGGTGAGATGTTCCGCGTATCCACGCTGGATCTGGAAAACCTGCCGCGCACGCCGGAAGGCAAAGTCAACTACGAAGAAGATTTCTTCGGCAGAGAGTCGTTCCTGACCGTATCCGGCCAGCTGAACGGTGAAACCTACGCCAGCGCAATCTCTAAAATTTACACCTTCGGTCCGACCTTCCGCGCCGAGAACTCCAACACCAGCCGTCACCTGGCTGAGTTTTGGATGCTGGAGCCGGAAATCGCCTTTGCCGATCTGGAAGATAACGCCGCGCTGGCCGAAGCGATGCTGAAATACGTCTTTAAAGCCGTATTGGAAGAACGTGCCGATGATATGGCCTTCTTCGCCGAGCGCGTAGATAAAGATGCCATCTCTCGCCTGGAGCGGTTTGTTACCACCGACTTTGCCCAGGTCGATTACACCGAAGCGGTAGAGATCCTGCTGGCATCCGGCCAGACCTTTGAGAACCCGGTTTCATGGGGTATCGATCTCTCCTCTGAGCACGAACGTTACCTGGCCGAGAAGCATTTCAAAGCCCCGGTCGTAGTGAAAAACTATCCGAAAGACATCAAAGCGTTTTATATGCGCCTGAACGATGACGGCAAAACCGTTGCGGCGATGGACGTTCTGGCTCCGGGAATTGGTGAAATCATCGGAGGTTCCCAGCGTGAAGAACGTTTAGACGTTCTTGATGCACGTCTGGCAGAAATGGGACTGAATAAAGAAGATTACTGGTGGTATCGCGATCTTCGTCGTTACGGTACCGTTCCTCACTCAGGGTTCGGTTTAGGTTTCGAACGATTAATCGCCTATGTCACCGGGGTACAAAATGTAAGGGATGTTATCGCATTCCCACGTACGCCGCGGAACGCTTCTTTCTGATTTCAGAATTAAATATAAGAAATTCATATATATACAAAGGCCAGCCTCGCTGGCCTTTTTTTATTTTTGTAAATTTTGAGTTGACTCACAAAGTTCCCTGTTTTTTACATCTTGTTACACACATTTTCTTATTGTAACCAGAATAGGATATTAGTAGCATTTTCCAACTAGATTAACCGCGCTACGAATGGAAAGATGCGTGCAGACACAGGAAGACACCAAACTCTCATCATAGTTCTGTAACGAATTATTGACGGCAGTGGCAGGTGTCCAAATAACTCCAATGAGGGTAATAAAAATGATGAAGCGCAACATTCTTGCAGTGGTAATCCCAGCTCTGTTAGCAGCTGGTGCAGCCAACGCAGCAGAAATCTACAACAAAGACGGCAACAAACTGGATCTGTACGGTAAAGTTGATGCGCGTCACACTTTCTCTGACAACGCTGGCGACGACGGCGATGCAACTTATGTGCGTTTCGGTTTTAAAGGCGAAACTCAGATCAATGACCAGCTGACCGGTTACGGCCAGTGGGAATACAACGTTCAGGCTAACCACACTGAAGGCGGCGCTGACGTTCAAGACGGTAACAAAACCCGTCTGGGCTTTGCTGGTCTGAAATTCGGCGACGCGGGTTCATTCGACTACGGTCGTAACTACGGCGTGATCTACGACGCAATGTCTTACACTGACCAGCTGCCAGTGTTCGGCGATGACACCCTGTACCAGGACAACGACAACTTCCTGATCGGTCGTTCTTCAGGTGTTGCTACTTACCGTAACAGCAACTTCTTCGGTCTGGTTGACGGCCTGAGCTTCGCTGTACAGTACCAGGGCAAAAACGAAGGCCGTGAAGTTCAACTTCAGAACGGCGACGGCTGGGGTACTTCTGTAGCCTATGACACCGGCATGGGCATCAGCGCAGTAGGTTCTTACTTCTCTGCTAACCGTACCGTTGATCAGAAAGCAGACGGCACCGGCGACAAAGCGGATGCATACGGTCTGGGTCTGAAATATGACGCGAACAACGTATACCTGGCGGCGTTCTACGGTGAATCCCGTAACACCACCAACTACGGCAACACCGGCGTAGCTGCTAACAAAACAACCAACTTCGAAGTGGTTGCACAGTACCAGTTCGACTTCGGTCTGCGCCCATCCATCGCTTACCTGCAGTCTAAAGGTAAGGAACTGGACGGCTTCAGCGGTAACGGTTCTACCTTCGGCGGCGGCGATGCTGACCTGGTTAAATACATCGAAGTGGGTACCTACTACTACTTCAACAAAAACATGTCTACCTACGTTGACTACAAAATCAACCTGCTGGATGACACTGATTACACCCGTGCAGCCGGTCGCTCTACCGACGACGTTGTTGGTGTTGGCCTGCAGTACCAGTTCTAATTGCCTTTTGCCGGTGGGATATCCCACCGCGCAATTTGCAACAAACGGGGCTTCGGCCCCGTTTTTGTTTTTCCATTATCCCCGTTCTGCCAATTTACAGCCCATTACACAGACTCTGCGATCCCCTTCCCAGCCCGGTGATAAATCCACGCTCGTCTAGATATAAAGGGTGATATTTCCAACAGCTGCCGTACACTCATTCTCAGGCAAGGACCTGCATAAGGAAGAGAGTATGGACATCATGATCAATCGTATTGAACAGCTTGAAAAAGACACCGGCCAAATTAAAATCGACCTCGCCTGCCTGATGGCGCGCTCAGAAACATTTGCCACCAAAACTGATTTGGCGGAGCTGAGAACGGAAATGCATCAGAGCCTGGTGGGCATCCATAAAGAAATGGGCGGCATGCACAAAGAGATTGGCAGTATGCACCGAGAGATAACTAACCAGACTCGCTGGATAATTGCTACCGCCGTCGCCATTGCCGCTACCTGCATGACCATCGTCAAAGTTTTCTTTTAATGAAGCTTGATCTTTACCCGGCTTTTTTAGCGCAAACGGTTGGCAATTTCAGCTTTCTGACGGTAACCTGATTGCTCACTTCGCTTTAGATTAAGCTAACGGACTTCAATTATGTTTGAACGTATTGCAGCTGCACCCGCCGATCCCATTCTTGGTTTAGCCGACCTGTTTCGTGCTGACGATCGCCCAAATAAGATCAACCTCGGTATCGGGGTGTATAAAGATGAAACCGGCAAAACGCCGGTGCTGGCCAGCGTAAAAAAAGCTGAGCAGTATCTGCTGGAAAACGAAACAACCAAAAATTACCTTAGCATTGACGGTATTGCTGACTTTGCTCGCTGCACGCAGGAACTTCTGTTTTCAGCCGACAGCGCCATCATCAGCGCTAAACGTGCGCGCACGGCACAAACGCCAGGTGGTACCGGTGCGCTGCGTATTGCTGCGGACTTTATTGCTAACCAGACCAGCGCTAAACGCGTCTGGGTGAGCAATCCTAGCTGGCCGAACCATAAGAACGTGTTTGCCGCTGCCGGGCTGGAAGTCTGTGAATACGCGTATTACGATGCCGCTAATCATGCTCTCGATTTTGATGCACTGGTCAGCAGCCTGGACGCCGCGCAGGCCGGAGACGTGGTTCTGTTCCACGGCTGCTGCCATAACCCGACCGGCATCGACCCAACGGCAGAACAGTGGCAAGCACTGGCAAAACTATCGCTGGCTAAAGGATGGCTACCGCTGTTCGACTTCGCCTATCAGGGCTTCGCACGTGGCCTTGAAGAAGACGCAGAAGGCCTGCGCATCTTTGCCGCCAGCCACCAGGAGCTGATTGTTTGCAGTTCCTATTCGAAGAACTTTGGCCTGTATAACGAGCGCGTAGGCGCATTTACGCTGGTGGCCGCTGAAGCAGCCGTTGCAGATACCGCATTTAGCCAGGTTAAAGCGACAATTCGTGCTAACTACTCTAACCCACCGTCTCACGGTGCAGCTGTCGTCGCGACTATCCTCAGCAACACGGCTCTTCGCGCGCTATGGGAGCAGGAACTGGCCGATATGCGCCAGCGCATCCAGCGTATGCGTCAGCTATTTGTTAATACGCTGCAGGAAAAAGGCGCGAAGGGTGATTTCAGCTTTATCATCAGCCAGAACGGTATGTTCTCATTCAGCGGCCTGACAAAAGACCAGGTCGTACGCCTGCGTGATGAGTTTGGTGTCTATGCGGTTAATTCCGGCCGCGTTAACGTGGCGGGTATGACACCTGATAATATGTCAGCGCTGTGTGAAGCAATCGTCGCCGTACTGTAATTCGCTACGGACGAAATAATAAAGCCTGCGTTTGCAGGCTTTTTTATTTATTGCAGGAAAGGATTGCTGATTCTTTCCCGCCCAAGCGTTGAGATTGGGCCGTGACCGGGAATGAACGTCACGTCATCTCCCAGTGGTAACAGTTTCGTATGGATAGAAGCGATCAAATCGCTGTGGTTGCCCTGTGGGAAATCAGACCGCCCTACGCCACCGTTGAAAATGACGTCGCCAGAAACCAGCAGCCGACCAACCCGGTCAAAAAACACGATGTGGCCTGGGGTATGCCCCGGGCAAAGCAGGACTTCCAGCGTAACGTTACCTACAGCCACCGTTTCGCCCTCTTCCAGCCAGCGATCTGGTGTAAGGGGTGCACAGTAACCAAAGCCAAACATCTGACTCTGAGTCGGTAATCCTTCCAGCCAGAACAGGTCAGCTTTGTGAGGTCCGACAATCTTAACACCGTAGTGTTCCGCTAGCTCGGCGGCGGCCCCGACGTGATCGAGATGCCCGTGGGTCAACAGAATCTGCTTCAGTTCCACATTCAGAGCGGCAATTTCTTGTTTGATCTTGTCCGCATCACCACCCGGATCGACCAGAGCGGCTTCCCGGGTTTCCGGGCACCAAATCACCGAACAGTTCTGCGAGAAAGCCGTAACGGGAATAATATGATAGTTCATAACGCTCCACTGCCGGCAACAACAAAAGGCCGGCGTTCCATTTTACCAGTGCCTTACAGGACCGGTATCAATATGCACAAAGTTACTACTCGGATAGTATCCTACACCACCCGCTCGCAGAGCGAGAGCAGCTTTGCGCACATTGCTGAGAGCAATGCCGTCAATATGGAAATCCATCGCCTGGCCGAGGGTATGGTAGCTGTGTTTAGCCACGCCACGGCTATGGGATCGCAGGGAGTTATTTGTCGCCAGTGAACGATAGCCTGAAATCAACTGTACAGGTTTACGAGTATCCAGCATGGTCTGTAAACGGAAGAGCTGATCGAAGAGATGTGGATCGATAGTCTTTATTTTGTTCGCCCGGTAATCGCGGAAAAAATGATTCAGACGCGCTAATTCGTCCTTGTCATATTTTTTACCATTAAAAAATTCCGTTTTCAGGCTTTCACCGGTATTCAGATTGCTTAGCGTCAATACCCGAGGACGGGAGGTGGAAAGCGAAGCAAATGCCTGTGTCGGAAGGAGAGCAACGCCAAGCGCAGCCCCCCCTAACGCCAACAATTTACGGCGGTTAGAGTCGAATTTGTCCATTAATCAGTATTACCTGGAAAAGTAGTTGGAAACGTGCTTTTACAACACTGCCCAAAACCTTACCGATGTAACAAACCCCCGTCAACCCGACAAAATGTAAACCGGCGCAGAGAAGCTATACACTCCCGCTGCGCCGGTCGGCGACGGTTTTGCTGTCCGCCACAGAACTGCTGAATAATCAACCGCTAGAGCAATAACTGACCAGCGCGCTTCAGGATCTGAGCCCCTGAACGAGCGGTACTGTCATAATTGTAAATATCTGTACGAAACTGTGGTTGTCCGTCATCAGCAACCCACGCGGTAAGATAGTAAAGGTTCACGGGAACGCGCTGGCGGATAGAAACAAATCGGGTATTACCTTCCTTCAGCGCACCGGAAATACGCGTATCGTTCCAGCCGACATCCTGCAATAACAAATTCGCCAAATCGGAAGCGCGATTTACACGTACACAACCAGAACTTAGCGCGCGGATATCCCGCTGGAAGAGACCGTGGTTCGGCGTATCGTGTAAATAGATCGCATCTGAACTTGGCATATTGAATTTATAACGTCCGAGCGAGTTGGTCGGTCCCGGTGCCTGACGGATACGGTATGGGAATGAATCAGCGGACACCATGCTCCAGTTGATCATTGAAGGATCGATGACTTCCGACTCACCGCTCCACCCCGACAGCAACGTATAATTGTGCTTGTAAAGATAGCTGGGGTCCTGCTTCACCTTTGGCACAATATCCTTGCGTACCAGCGTAGTCGGCACATTCCACGGTGGATTAAGTACCACATTGTTCAATGCGCTGCGCATCAACGGCGTTTTACGATCCGGCCGCCCAACGATAACCCGCGAGGACAGAATTTCATTACCGTTAACATAATAGGCCAGTGAATAGTTAGGGATGTTGACCATGATGCCGTTGTGCATGTCATCGGGCAGCAGTCGCAGTCGCTGGATATTTAACGCCAGCAGCGAAGCGCGCAGCTGAGGCGAAACATTCAGCCATTCGCGGGTACGCAGGCCGATTAAACCATCCGCCTCCAGTCCCTGCCAACGCTGAAAGCGCTTCAGACCATCCACCAGATCGGGCGTGTAAACATTATCACTGTTTACCGGCACCACCGTGCCCTGCACGTTACCGATGTTATTCGGTGTTTCTGGCTGTACATCGGTGGTAGTCGTGGCGGACGGACTAACAACAGCGCTGTTGGCGGCCTGGTTCTGCCCTGCTGTGACATCCGGCTGTGCATTATCATCGTCATGAACCATTGGTGCATCAACGGCACCGACTACCTCATCGGCAGGCTTCGGCGGCTCATTTTCTGGAGACATCATCCCTGTACGCTGCAGAATATCTCGCAGCGCGGGCACATCGTTGCTGATTTGCCCCGGGCGAAGGGTTTGTCTGTCGGTCAACTGCGGCCAGGGGCGGCTATCCGTTAACAGCGTTTTCAGGGCATTGTGCATGCGCGAATACTGCGGATGCTGAGGAACCAGCGAGAGAATAAAACCGTTCAGGCTGCCATGCGTCACCGATTTCTGCCACTGATTGATCACCGACAGCGGAGGGGTTTCCATTTTATACGGCACATTGCTGTACAGCCAGACTTCTCCCTTGCTCGGAACACTTGAGGTGAATTGCAAATAGCCCAGCAGCGCATCAGAAAGCACCACGTCACGCGCCAGCCCGCTGATATTTTTATCGGTCAGCATCTTAACCCACTGGGTAAACTGCGGCTGAACGCCAGAAATGGCCACTTCGGCAAGCTGCTGTTGGAACTGCTGGATTGCCTGACGATCCTGCCACATCGGCTGCATACCGCGATTAGCATAGAGCGGAGCCAACGTTTTTAGATAAAACGGGGAACCGAAGCGCGACATCGCTGCGGTAATGTCAGCCTGACTCTGCGCCACGGTAACACGATGATTAGCCGGAGCAGAAACAGGCGGGATTCCTGCCAAAGAGGGAGACACGTATGCCAGCCCAAACATCAGGCTACAGCCGATAACAATGGCCTTAGCGATAGAAGATTTCTGCAGCAACATCCTTGCTCCCTGTATAAGTCAGCAACTAATGCTGAGCGATAGTGAACATCTATTTTAAGTATATAAACAGAAAACGGCATTTGCCTCTTACGTTGCAAATGCCGTTATTGAGAGTAATCCGCTAACAGGGATTTTACCACTTCCGTCCGGTAATAATTCTGCGTCAGCCAGCCCCGGTGCTGCTCTCCGTAACACCTGAATTCGCCGGAATATCAGCGGAGAATCCGCGCAGCCCGACGACGTGCACGTGCTCGGTATTATTAAATACCTTACGCACCAGCTTATAAGTTGTGCCTTTTTCCGGGCTGATATTTTCCGGTGCCGCAATGATCAGCTGCATCTCCAGACGGTCACACAGCTCAAACAGCGTGGCGATCGATTTCGCATCCAGACGCGCTGCTTCATCCAGGAACAGCAGCCGGCACGGCGAAATATCCTTACCGCGAAGTCGGCGTGACTCTTCTTCCCAGCTCTGTACCACCATCACCAGAATCGACATCCCCGTACCGATTGCTTCACCGGTAGAGAGCGCACCACTTTCTGCACGCAGCCAGCCGTCGGAACCACGGTTAACTTCCACTTCCATCTCAAGATAGTTACGGTAGTCCAGTAGCTCTTCACCGATGGTCTGCGGCGTACGCTGCCCCATATCAATCTGCGGATTCAGGCGCTGGTACAGCTTCGCCAGTGCCTCTGAGAAGGTAAGGCGATTGCTGTTAAACAGATCCTGATGCTGTTCATGCTCTTCGGAAAGCACATCCAGCAGCGTTGAGTGCGCTTCACGGACGTTGACGTTCAGCCGCACGCTGTTAACCTGGCCAAAGCTGACTGCCTGAAGTCCCTGGTTCAGCTGACGAATGCGGTTCTGTTCGCGCAGGATCGTTTTGCGAATAATGTTCGACACGCTGCGTGAACTGATCGCCAGCATCTGCTCGCGGGCGGTCAGCTCTTCGGTCAGACGGTTCAGTTCAATCTCCATCTGTTCGATCGCTTCAACCGGATCGTCGGTGCGAATAATATCCTGGCGAATACGCTCACGCAGATGCTGATAGACGGCGATAAAGAACTGGATCTTACGCTCCGGGCGTTTCGGATCTTCCGACAGGCGCAGCACATCGCGCAGATGCTCATTATCCGCCACGGCCAGACGCAGCGCACCCAGCGCCTTATCCGACATGGAGCGCAGTTCATCGCCCCCCAGATAAGCCAGCTCACGACGGTGCAGGCGGCGTTCAACGCCGTTATCTTTCACCAGTCTTAGTACCGCTACCCAGCCTGCCTTGGCATTGACCACCTGCTCACGACTCTGATGGTACTCACGCTCAACGCGGCGCAGTTTTTTCTGCAGCGCATCCATCTCGGCTTCACAGAAGGTGATCTGTTTTTCCAGCTGGTTACGGCGCGCACGGTTATTACTCAGTGCGCTGTAGAGTTCATCCCGGCGCAGACGCGCGCGTTCTTCAGCGCTGGCATCGGCCTGCACGCCGATATCCTGCATCTCCTGCTGTAGCTCTTTCAGCATGTCGCGTTTGGCGTCATACGAACTTTTCAACGACGCCAGCACCTGAGAATACTGGGTCAGTTGCGCCTGATGCTGACGGAGCTGCTCGCGGGCGCGGGCACGTTCACTTTCCGCCTGCTCCAGACGCTGGCGCAGTTTTTCATTCAGATCGCTGGTGCCGTTGAGCATCCCGGCAGAGTCGGTATAGCTGAAGTGGGTGCGGCGCTGAACGACTTCAGTCAGCGCAAAAGCCTGCTGGCGCGCATCACGCTGCTGCTGCTGTGCCTGCTGATAGTCCAGCTTCAGCTGTTCGTGCTGTTCGGGATCGCTTTGCAATACTGAAAGGATCGGCTCCAGCTTCGCGAGATGTGCAGCATGCTGCTGAATGAACCGCGCAGCTTCCTGCGCCTCGTCCAGACGCTCAAGCACTTCGTCGTAACGGTCCTGTAGCGTGTCATCCAGCAGCAGGCTGACGCGCGGCAGCAGGCGGTTCAGCTGCGCGACGCCCTCTTTGGCCTGGTCGAACTGCTGGCGCTGCTGCTGATTTTCACTTTCGTGATTGCTCAGCGCCCGTTCAACTTCACTGCGGCGGGCGTTAAGCTGGCGCATTTCCGCTTCCGGATCGGATTCAAACGCCACGCCAAGGTGGCTACCGACAAAGCGGCTGAAGGACTGGTGCAGGCGCTGTGCTTTTTGTACCTCAAAGGAAAGCGTGGCGAACCGCTCGGCAAGGGTTTCACGCTCGGCATGCAGCAGCTCAAGCTGATTTTCACGCGCAGCGCGGCCAAACAGCGGTACTTTCGGGAAGCGGGAATAACGCCACTGGCGATCGCCTGCTTTCACCACCACCGCTTTTTCCAGTTCCTCAACGTTAAATACGCTGTCATCGAACGACTGTGGATCGCCCTCGATCAGATAGAGGTCTTCCGGGCAATCTTCAAGCCCGTCCAGCAGATCGCGGACCAGAGAAAGATCGGGCACCACAATCGCATGACGAGACGGACCGTAAAGCGCCGAGAAGTAAGGCGCATCGTCGATGGTCACATCATCATAAATTTCTGACAGCAGGACACCGCCAAAGCGCTCGGCCAGGGCATTAAGACGGTTATCCTCCGCCCCACCCGGCTGGCTCAGCCGTTCAATCTGCTGTTCAAGTTCGCGTTTGCGGGCAGCAACTTCGTCACGCTCAACCGTGGTTTCTCGCTCGCTCTCCAGCAGCTGCTGCATGAACTCGGTTACCTGCTGGCTGCTTTCCAGCGGCTGCCCGGTTTGTTCACTGAGCTGGGTCAGGATCTCCTGCGCAGCCAGCCACTGTGGAGCCTGGCGGGTCAGGCGCGTAATGCGTTCTCGCAGCTGATCCAGCTCCTGGCGCAGTGCCATGCGGCGCTCACCGGCATCGGCGACGCTGTCGTTCAGCAGTTCGATCTGCGCTTCCAGTTCGCCGTGAAGCGCCTCAAGTTCATCAGCTTCAACACGGTTGCCGTGGCGTTTACAGAACTCATTCAGCAGGCGTTCGGCATCCTGCTGTTCGCGCAGGCGCTGCTCCAGCTCGGAAAGGCGGGATCGCAGCGGCTGAAGCTGCTCGGCGTGATAGCGCTGGTTGGCGGCATCGCGCAGCATATCGCGCCCGGTCTGCCATGCATCGGCACGACTAACCGGACCGGCAATACGCGTAACCAGCTCAAAAGCCTGCTCAAACTGGCTATGTGCAGCCTGCGCCACGCTCATTTTTTGTTCCAGCTGCAGCAGTTTTTCGGTCGCTTCCTGCTCTTTAGCCTGGAAGGTTTCCTGCCACTCTTCAGCGTTTTCCACGCTGAGATCGCCCAACTGACAAATCTCTTTTGCACGCTGCAGCGCCTGAAGCGCCTGCTGATACTGAATAGCGCGGGTCTGCTGTACGTCCAGCGCCTGCTGATAGTCGGCAAGCTGACTTTTCAGCTCGTCCACTTCCAGCTCGGCCGCTTCGCTGCGCGCTTCGTTTTCTTCCTGAACTTCCCGCGCTTCCGCCACCACTTCGTTCTGCTCTTCCAGGCGGAAGGTCAGCTCTTCGAGGTCTGCATCATAGCGGTCGATTTTTTCCTGCTGGCGCAGCGCGGTCTGCACCAGATTGAGGTGATCGCTGGCGCCCTGATAGTCGGTTTCGAGATCGCTCTCAGCGCCGTTTTGTTCGGCCAGTTCACGCGCCATTTCAACGTGGCGGAACTGCTCGGCGACCAGCTGTTTACGACTGGTAAACAGCTCGCTGCGCAGCTGAATAGCACCATCAAGATGAATACGCCGCTCGTTGGCGTGCCGCATATAATCTGCGGCAACGTAGCTGGTTGCTTCAGAAATCAGATGCTTAAAGAGATCGCGATCGGACTGGGTCACGCGGATCGCTTCCAGCGTCATGCGGTTTTCACGCAGCGCGGCTTCCATGTCCTGGAATGCCTTACGCACGCCGCTGTTTTCCGGCAGCAGGTAATCGCGCAGCGAGCGGGTGATCGCACTGGAGATACCGCCGTACAGCGAAGCTTCAATCAGGCGATAGTATTTGCTGCGGTCAGCGGCAGAGCGCAGGCGGCGAGCAACAATGCCCAGGTCAAACATCACCGAGTGATAATCGGTGATGGAGTTGTACTGTTTAAACTGTACGCTTTCCATCGCTTCGAACTTGTCTTTCAGTTCGCTGAGCGGCAGCACGCGTGCCTGGCGGGCATTGACCGTTTCGGTCAGGATTTCCGTCGGATTGATTGCCGTTGGCAGGCCATGAATGCTGAACGGTTTGATATCCACCTTACGATCGCGCCCCGCCACCTGCTGCAAGCGCACCCCGACGATCACTCGCTGATGGCGGGAGTTCACCACGTCCAGCGCGGCGTAACACACGCCCGGGCGCAGTTTGCCGTGCAGCCCCTTGTCGCGGGAGCCCGACGTTGCACCGGCTTCCGTGGTGTTACGGAAATGCAGCAGCGTCAAATCGGGGATCAGCGCGGTAACGAAGGCCGCCATGGTGGTCGATTTACCGGCACCGTTACCGCCGGAAAGCGTGGTGACCAGTTCATCAAGGTCAAAGGTACGCGCAAAAAAACCGTTCCAGTTAATCAGCGTCAGTGAGCGAAATTTGCCACGTTCAATCATTTATTCTTCCTCTCCGCTTTCCTGCGCGCTGTGGTCTGCTTCACCGTCATCATTCTCATCGTTCAGCGCCAGTCCGCCATCCAGCTGCATCGCCTCACCGTCGCGGATCATCCGCAGCTGCGCATCGCGGGCGTCATCGCCGCTGCGCACATCGGCACCGAAGCGAAATACCGACTCGGTAATGCGGAACTTGCTGCTGTCATTGCCCATAAACCAGACCATGCCCAGACGGCGCAGGCGGTTCAGTGACGCACGCATTTTTTCCTGCAGCTTCTGCCGGTCAAGGTCAGAGCCCGTTGAGCGCTGGTTCACCAGCTTCAGCAGCTTGCCTTCATCCGCTAACGACATCAGCTCATCGTGCAGTTCCTGCTGGCTAAAGATCCCTTCATTCGCCAGGCGTTCCGGGCTGAGATAGAGGTAGCAGAGAATTTTTCCGACCATCATGTCCAGCTCGGACAGGACCGAGCGCGGGATCAGCGTTGTGGAGCGCGGACGAAGGTAGAAAAAACCTTCCGGTGCGCGGATCAGTTCAACGTTATAGCGCGAGTAAAACTCTTCCAGAAACTCCTGATAATCCATCAGGAAAGCGTGATTATCTAACTCTTCAATACCAATATGACGGCCTGCGCGAAGCTGACTGTCCAGCGCTGGAAAAATCGGGTTAGCCAGTGCCTGCGCCAGTTTAACCGGCATCACTTGTTCAATATTTGTCGATGACATGTGCCTGCACCTTGGCTCCGTAATCATTAATGGCCTGCCACTCAGCGGACAGACCGGAGAAATCTGCTTCGGCCACGCCTAAGCGCACGGCCTGGTCGACAACAATACGCGCGACGTCAAAATGACGCACTCGCGGATACTGTGCCAGGTAATCACGCATCACCGCGCCCAAATCCAGCGGCCGCTTCTGCGCTTTATAAATTGCCAGCGCCTCTTCAATCATTGCGGCAAGCTGCTCGCGAATTTCATTAAACTCTTCGTATTCCAGTTCGGACGGCAATTCACCGGTCACCTCTTCATTACGCAGCGTCAGTTCTTCATCGCGCATGTCGTACAGGCGATCGGCATTGGCGTAGGTGAGTGCCCACGGCATATCGAAATAGTTCTGCACCGAGACGCGAAGCCGCTGTGCAAAGACGCGATTTTTATCCATATCGATCGCGGTACGAATAAATTTATGCACGTGGCGATCGTAGCCAATCCACAGGTCGATAGCCTGCTGGCCCCAGCTGATAATGCGGTCGAGTTTGTTTTGCAGATCGAAGACCAGCTTGTCAATAAAGCCGAGGTCCGGACTATTCATAATTGAGTCCTGAATCCGCAACAGATTTGCCTGCAGCTTATCCCCCGCCGCTTCCAGCGTATCCTGCAGCTCGCGCAGCGTACCGGACGTTTCATTCAGCAGAAGCTCACAGCTGGAAATCGCCGCGCGCCAGTCTTTATTCAGCAGTTGAGAGATATCGTCTTTTACCGCCTGCTGCTGCTCATCCATAATGCGCTGAGTAATATCGATACTGTCGAATATTTCAGCGACCGAATACTTTAACGGGGCGAAAACATTGCGGTGCCAGTGATACTCATCGCCGTCTTCCTCGGCGGCATCGGCAGCCTGCTTTAATTCACCCGCTACAATAGAGAGCTGCATAGACAGCCGCAGCGTTGAGAATTCACGCTGACGGATATAGTAATCGGTGATGCCAATCGCCAACGGAGTCAGGCGATAAATAGCATTCCCTTCAGAAAATTCGCTGGTAAAGCGGTTGAGAAGGCGCTGACGAACCATGTCATTAATGGCATTGTTAGCACGCACCAGAACGGTTTCACTGGTCTGCTCAAATCCGTCGCTGACGTGGCGAAAAGCATCTATCAATTCGCCTTCGCTCATTTCGCCATCCATGCGCTCGCCGTTTAAAGCCGCAACGGCCAGCAAAAATGCCAGACGTTCGGTTGGCAAAGAGACGGAAAAATCATTTTTTCGCGCCCAGGCCACCAGTTCAGGTACAGTCTGGGAAAATTCACTCATAACTCGTCCTTTTGAATGGGTTTCCGCGCTGTGACGTGGATGTAACGCCCTAAACTTAAAAATGGCTCCTGGTGGCAGTACTGCTTCTCCAGCGCCAGAACCTCATCAAATCGTTCACTCTGCTTATTCTTGTCACGCAGATAGTCGTGGAATACCCGAATGCCGGTTTTGTTTTCAATTGTGAAACCGCACTCCTGCAACCAGCCATAAACCTGCTGCGGATCGCGCGGGTAGTCGGGGGACAGCGTCTTACGTTTGCGCTTCCCTAATCCCGCTTGTAAATAGCCAAAGTTCCCCAGCACCATGGTCTGCATAGTAAGACCATTGATGTTATAGAACATTAGCGACAATACGCCACCCGGTTTGAGTACATCATAAAGCGCGCGCAGCGCCTGCTGCGGTTCTGCCACCCATTCGAGTACAGCGTGAAACAATACCAGATCAACCGGCTTATCCAAATATTGGCCTGCCTGCTGAGCGCTGATTTGTTTAAATTGCATGTTGTCGCTCACACCTTTTTCTTCGGCGAGGCGACGTGCACGGCTGAGCATTTCCGCTGAAAGATCGCATAAAACAACGTTATGCCCCCGCGCGGCAATTCCGCAGCCCGTTTGCCCTTCTCCGCCACCCGCGTCCAAAACGGACAGTGGAGCAGCGGGTAACGTTGTCAGCAGCGCATCAAGCTCCTGCCAGAGAATGGCCTGGCGAATACGGCCTTTAGTCGTACCGTAAATATTTTTGGAGAATTTTTCTGCGATATCATCGAAGTTGCGATCCTGCATGCTGACGGCTCCGGCTTTCAGGGGTGATTCAGACGCTCATTTTCGCATACACTGGCAGATAATAAACCTTTCAGTCATCACGCGGCTTCCGGGTGATGTTTTTTCGGACAAAAGGAACCTGTTTTCATGCTTTTTACCTTAAAAAAAGTCATCGGCGGGCTGCTGCTTCCTTTGCCAGTGCTGTTGATACTCATGGCTGTGGGGATTTTGCTGCTCTGGTTCAGTCGCTGGCAGAAAAGTGGCAAAACGCTTATCTCCGCTGCATGGCTGCTGCTGCTGCTGCTGGGTCTGCAACCGGTGGCCGACAGCCTGCTGAGGCCGCTGGAAAACCGCTGGCCCACCTGGAAAAATCAGCACCCGGTGGATTATGTTGTCGTCCTCGGTGGCGGCTATACCTGGAACCCGGAGTGGGCCCCCAGCTCCAACATGATTAATAACAGTCTGCCGCGCCTGACGGAAGGCATCCGCATCTGGCAGGCCAATCCGGGATCAAAGATGATCTTCACCGGCGCGGCGGCCAGGACCAATCCGCTAAGCACGGCTGAGGTTGGTTCACGTGTGGCACAGTCGCTGGGTGTGCCTGCGGAAGCGATCATCACCCTCGATAAACCCCGTGATACCGAGGAAGAAGCACAGGAAGTGGCAAAAATTGTTGGCAAAAAGTCTTTCGCACTGGTGACTTCAGCCAGCCATCTGCCCCGGGCGATGGTTTTCTTCCAGCGTCAGGGGTTACAGCCATGGCCCGCACCGGCCAACCAGATGGCTATCGACTCTCCTATCAGCTACTGGGATAAATATACCCCGTCAGCTTTATGGCTGGGGCACAGCGAACGCGCAGCATATGAGTGGATCGGGCGTCTCTGGCAGGCAATAAAGCCTGAAGAAGCCGCGTCAACGCAGCCAGGGAAGGAGTGATGTCGCTGCAATATCAAAGCGCTGGCGGTCAAACTGAGCGTTAAAAATCAGCCGCTGCATCTCTTCCCAGAGGATATACAGCCAGCGACGTGCAACAAACTCTTCAGCTACCGGTGCCCGTTGCAGGTAGCAGGCCAGTAGTTCTTCACCCGTTGTACTACCGCACAGGGGGTGAAGATCGAACTCACGCGGGGCCCACAGCACGTTACCCGGGCTGACAAGCGCCAGTAGCTGGTCTCCCCGGGCATCTTTCAGGATACTGCTGAGCGCCAGATTACCGTGGACCAGTACGCAGGGATCGTCAAAACCGTGAAACAGAGCGGCAAGGTGCTCGCGGCTGCGGTACAGAATTTGCCGATCCTCCTGCGTCAGCTGCGGCGGTTTCAGATAGCTAAGCGTCGCCCATATCACTTCCACCCGCTGCTTATACCAGGCTGGCCACGTGTTTCTCTGGGTGCTGTCCACCGTGCCCACCAGCCCGCGGCTATCGGTTTTATGCCAGCTGAGCAGCCCTTCAACGATTTGCTGCTGTAGCTGCTGCCAGCGAGTATAGGTACGGGAGGGTGCCTCAACCGATACACCACCCATCCGCTCAATCAGCAAAACCTCATGCAGCGGCGTCTGCTGGCTGATCACCAGGCCATAGATTGCCGGAACGCGTACCTGACCTTCACGCGCCAGCAGTGACAGCTTGTGCGCCTCCTGTGCCGCGATGCCCTTAATGCGAAAATACTTGGCGACCATCGGCAGCGAATAGCCGTTATCGTCATAAAGCGTGTAGAGGCTGGCATCCGGCTGGCGTTTAATACATTCAACGCGGCTGACCGTTTCACCCAGTACCAGTGCCAGCTCATTGCGAAGTTGTTCCATCTCTCCTCCTGTCAGGTCAGAGGGTCATACCCTGTAGACAATGCGGGTATCTATGATGGCGCTGAGGCGGGGAATTTACCCCGTGCGGGATCAATTTCAGCGAAGAATAAGGGGGCCAGATAACCGGCCCCGCAGACATTACTGCATCGCTTCGCGGACGCGAAGTAAATCCTCTGGCGTGTCAACACCTACGCTGGG
The DNA here is from genome assembly GCF_016624745.1 of Erwinia sp. S43. Classification (NCBI taxonomy): domain Bacteria; kingdom Pseudomonadati; phylum Pseudomonadota; class Gammaproteobacteria; order Enterobacterales; family Erwiniaceae; genus Erwinia; species Erwinia sp. S43. The sequence goes on from NZ_JACVTX010000013.1 coordinate 77,448, forward strand.
AATCGCTTTTGCAACATCAACGTGGATTTTCTCGCCGTACCACAGCACGCGCAGCTGCTCCAGCAGCTCGATCTGCTCCAGCGGACTGGCTTCCCAGCTGACATAGCGGCGGATAAAACCTGCACGATAACCGTAGATACCGATATGGCGCAGGAAGGTATCGCCAATCTCATCACGTGAAGCGCTGAACCGCTCGCGATCCCACGGAATGGTGGCACGCGAGAAATAGAGCGCGTAACCGTTGGCATCGCGCACCACTTTTACCGCGTTCGGGTTAAACGCCTCTTCAGCAGAGGTAATCGGGACGGCCAGCGTAGCCATGCCTGCCGTGCTTTGAGCCAGATTGTCCGCAACCTGGCGAATAATCACCGGCGGGATCATCGGCTCATCACCCTGCACGTTGACGATTACCGCATCGTCCGGGAAGTTATACTTCTCGATCACTTCCGCCAGACGCTCAGTACCGGACTGGTGATCGGGGCGTGTCATGCAGACTTCCCCACCAGCAGCCTCAACCGCTCGTGCTACATCCGCGTTATCGGTCGCCACAATAACCCGTTCGGCACCGGACTCAAGCGCGCGCTCCATGACGTGGACAACCATCGGCTTGCCGTGGATATCGACCAGCGGCTTACCCGGCAGACGAGTGGAAGCGAAACGGGCAGGAATAATGGCGATAAAACTCATGGATGAGTCTCTTCCAGCGTCAGCGAGCGGGCTTCCACTTCCAGCAAAACAGGAATGCCGTCACGAACCGGATAGGCCAGACCGTCAGGCTTACAAATCAGCTCCTGCTGGTCTTTATTGAAGTACAGCTTGCCGTGGCAAACAGGGCAAGCGACGATTTCGAGTAAACGATGATCCATGGTTCCTCCGTAATGGACCCGGAATTACAGTAGGTAAAGAATACCATAGCTGCCGCCGGTGCTGTTGCTTACTTCGGGATTAATCGCTATCCGGCCCGGTGGACCAGACGGTGGGCAAGCGGTGCGCTAACTCCGGTGGCAACGCCTCCAGCCTGACATATTCCGCGCCCTGCCAGCGGGCAAAGTTGGTCAACGCACGTGATAAATCATCCAGCAACTGCTGACTGATTCGCGTACCGGGTTCCAGCCACAGTTCCCGGACCTGCAAAACGCGCTCTTTGCGCAGCATACGGGCATCCAGCCGTCCCTTTAAGGCACCACGGTGCAAAATCGGCAGCACAAAATAGCCGTACTGGCGTTTGGCTTCGGGGGTGTAGCATTCAAGGCGATAATCGAAATCGAACAGTTCCGAAGCTCGCTTACGATGCCAGACCAGAGGATCAAACGGAGAGAGTATTGCAGTGTGCGTTGCTGCCCGCGGGTTCTCCAGCTGCGAATAGCGAGTATGGTGAACGTACAGCTCACCGAGTTTTTCCACCCGCACCGCGCGAACCAGTCCCTGTTCGAGCCGCTGTGCCAGATACGATGCTACCGGCGCACGCTTCAGTCGATAGTAATCGGCCAGCCACGACGGATGGAAAATACCGAGACTGGCCGCACTGCGTTCCAGCATCTGCTGCACCGCATCTTCTTCGCTCAGCGCGTGCAGCCGGTCATCCCACTGCGGCATTATTTTCTGGCGCAGATCGTACACCCGCTGGAAGTTTCGCCGTTCTGTCACCATTAATTCCCCGGCGCTGAACAGATTCTCCAGATGGCGTTTGTGCGGTTTCCACGACCACCAGCCCGGTTTCTGACCCGGCGGAGCATCGAAGTCAGCGGATCGGACCGGTCCCCGTTCGCGGATATGTTCGAGCAGCCCGGTTATCTCCTGATGATGCTGATCCATCCAGGCCTGATTGTATTTCCAACCGAGCGCCGCTGGGTTCAACATGCGGTGGCGCAGCAGAGGATAATCCTCAATAGGAATAAAACAGGCTTCATGTGCCCAGTATTCAAACAGCTGTTTCTGAGCCAGCGCCTGCTCCAGCCACTCAGGAGGATAGTCACCAAGGCGGCTGAACAACACCAGATAGGGGCTACGAGCCACCACGTGAATGGTATCGATTTGCAGTAAAGACATTTGCCGGATGCTGGCAAGCAGATCGTCGAAAAGAGCTTTCCGACGTAGTGGCCGTAATAATCCCTGTGCCTCCAACTGGAGCTGGCGGGCATGGTTCAAAGAAAGATCTGAGGAGATCATGGCGCGCTCCGTCAACGAACAGGTTAGTTAAGCGCTGACCGGCAGAACAGAGATCGACCGTTAGCCGCTGCTCAGCGCCAGAATACGAGCCAGTAGCGCATCGGCATCTTGCACAACGGCGTCCACCGGTAAATACCACCAGTCTGGACAGGCAAATACCCGGGCTTTCACCGCATCCTTCTCGGTCATCAGCAGCGTTTGCCCGGATTCAACTAAAGCGCCAAGCTCCTCGGCGCTATAATTCTGATGATCGGCAAAAGCGACCTCTTTTACCGGAGAGATACCCAGATTATGTAGCGTATTGAAGAATCGCGGTGGATGACCGATACCCGCCATCGCAATAACGTTATTCAGCGTTACCGCATCACGTTCAGCGCCCGAGGACAGGTTAATCGCCTTACCGGGCACCAGCTGCATCGCCAGTTCACCCGGTTGCGGCACGCCGCCGTTATTGATCACCGCAGACACGTTTTTCAAGCGACCGGCACGCTCGCGCATCGGCCCCGCCGGTAACCACCAGCCGTTGCCAAAACGCCGTTCGCCATCCACAACCACAATTTCAATATCACGTGCCAGCGCGTAATGCTGCAATCCGTCATCGGTAACGATAATGTCTATCGGGCCGGCTGCAAGCAGAGCCTCAACGGCTTCCCGGCGGCTGGGTGATACCGCCACGGCAGCACCGGTTCGCTGATAAATCAGCACCGGTTCATCACCCGCTTCAGTCGTACCGGTTTTCGCGTCGAGCACCAGTGGATAACGCGCAGCCTTGCCGCCATAGCCACGTGAGACCACGCCAACCCGCAAACCCTGCCGCTGCAAGGCCTGCACCAGCCAGACAACCACCGGCGTTTTACCATTGCCACCGGCGGTGAGATTACCCACCACCACCACCGGAATCGGAGCACGCCACGCTTTGCGCCAGCCCCAAACGTAGCTCAACCGCAACAAATTGCTGATGAGTCCGTAGAGCAGGCTTAGCGGTAACAGCAGCACATACAGCGCAGAGCGGCCGCTCCAGATGCGCTCAATCATTGACCAAACTGCATCTTATGTAGCTGGGCATACGCACCACGTTCAGCCAGCAGCGTTTCATGGCTGCCGCGCTCAACAATCTGCCCGTCTTCCACCACCACAATTTCATCGGCTTTTTCGATAGTCGACAGACGGTGAGCAATGACCAGCGAAGTGCGGTTTTTCTGCAGTTCATCCAGCGCAGACTGAATCGCGCGCTCGGATTCCGTATCCAGCGCCGATGTAGCCTCATCCAGAATCAGTACCGGACAGTCGCGCAGCAGTGCACGCGCAATGGCGATACGCTGACGCTGGCCGCCGGAAAGCAGCACTCCGTTTTCACCAATGACCGTGTCAAGCCCATGTTCCATTTTGCCGATAAAGTCCATCGCATGGGCCATGATCGCCGCCTTCTCAATATCTTCACGGCTGTACTGCTCGCTGCGCGCATAGGCGATATTGTTGGCGATAGTGTCGTTAAACAGGTGCACATTCTGAGAAACCAGCGCCACCTGATTACGCAGCGACGACAGGGTATATTCGCGCAACTCGTGGCCATCCATCAGAATTTCACCCTGCTGAATATCGTAGAAGCGCGTCAGCAGGCTGGCGATAGTGGACTTGCCTGAGCCTGAACGTCCGACCAGTGCAACCGTTTTTCCCGCAGGAATATTGAGATTAATATTCTTCAGCGCAGGGATTTCACGGCCTGGATAAGCGAAGGTCACGTTACGGAACTCGATATCCCCCTTCACGCGATCGACGGTACGGGTACCTTTATCATTTTCCTGCTCGCTGTCCAGAATCGAGAACAGCGTCTGGCAGGCCGCCATACCGCGCTGGAACTGGGCGTTAACGTTGGTCAGTGATTTCAACGGACGCATCAGCGCAATCATCGATGAGAACACAACGGTAATCGTACCGGCGGTCAGCGTTTCCATCACGCTTGGGAAGCTTGCCGCATACAGTACAAATGCCAGCGCCAGCGAAGCAATCAGCTGAATAATGGGGTCAGAGATGGATGAGGCTGAAACCAGCTTCATTCCCTGCTGGCGCATACGGTTGCTGACGCGGTCGAAACGCTCGCTTTCGATCTGCTGTCCGCCAAAAATCAGGACTTCTTTGTGCCCTTTCAGCATCTGCTCGGCGCTGGTGGTCACCTGCCCCATGGTGTTCTGCATGTTCTTGCTGATATTACGGAAGCGTTTTGACACGCTGCGAATAGCAAAGGATACAATCGGTGCCAGAACAATCAGGATCAACGACAGCTGCCAGCTGTAGTAGAACATCATGATAAACAGGCCGATAATTGAGGCCCCTTCACGCACAACCGTCACCAGCGCGCTGGAGGAAGACGACGCGACCTGCTCGGAATCATAGGTAATGCGCGAAAGCAGCGTTCCGGTCGACTGCTGATCGAAAAACGAGACCGGCATTCCCATCATATGGCTGAACAGCCTGCGGCGCATGCCCATGACCACATTACCGGACACCCAGGATATACAGTAGCTGGAGGCATAGCTGGTAATACCGCGAATCAGCATCAGACCGATAACGGCCAGCGGCATCCATATCAGAACAGAACTATCCGCCTTGCCAAAACCATCATCGAGTAAAGGCTTCAGCAGTGACAGCATAAGCGTATCGCCCGCCGCGTTAAGGATCAGCGCGATAGCGGCCACAATCAATCCCGCCTTGTAAGGCACAATCATTGGCCAGAGACGACGAAATGTCTGCCAGGTTGAGAGATCTTTATCCAGATGCATTATTTAACCAGCTTTAGTTGAAATAGCCGCTCATTCTACCTGGATTCCCTGGGTACGCCAAACCACTGATGATACCAACGGTTCATTATTTGTTCTCTTAACCCCAAAAGATGCCAGTTATCAACGAAAAAGCGCGCGCTAATCTGCCCGGAAAGTGCGGTGTCGCGCCAGATGATGCGATTTTCATCATAGCGCATAATTATTTTCGATGCGGGTAACCGCCAGGCGCTGTAACGTGCAGCAGAGGCAATGGCGGCCTTCGGCGCTACCGCACGCAGCAGCGGCGGGGTTGATGAGGTACGGCTGCCGTGATGCGGAACCTGCAACAGATCGGCACTCAGCACGGCGCGCTGTTCGGCAACGAGCTGCAGCTCTGCCTCGCGCTCAATATCCCCGGTCAGCAGCACGCGCCATCGCCCGTCGCTAACCATCACCACGCAGGACTGATTATTGCCTTCACCGGGCATATTTTCTGGCGGCCACAGCGCCTGAAACGTCAACCCCTGCCAGCGCCAGCCTGCATCGCGATGACAGGGTAAATGACCCGGGCGCTTTAAAGCGCTTCGCACCCGGGCATCGGGATATGCAGACTGTATGCTCGGCAATCCGCCAATGTGGTCAAGATGCGCGTGGCTGATAACCACGTCGGTCAGCGTTAACCCCTGCCATTCCAGCCAGGGAATGATCTGACTGTGGGCGACATCCCCTCCCGGCCAGCGATTGCCGGTATCATATAAAACTGCCTTGCCATGTTGTGAAATCACCACGGCTAACCCGTGACCAACGTCCAGCATATCCACCCGCCACTCGGGTTTAGCGCTAAAATTACGCCAGCTCAGCAGCAGCAACGTGCACGCCACCAGAGTGAATGGAGAGCTACGCCACCAGCCAAAGCGAAACGCGAGCAGCAGAAGCCAACACGCCAGCGAACCGGCGGCGAATGTGCTTTCCAGAGGAAACCAGCCGTTCGGTAACTGCTGCAACGGGAAAAAAACCAGTGCCAGTGAGCGATCGGCCAGCCACCATATAAAAGGGCCGATCAACGGCAGGAAGTTAACCAACAGCGATGTCAGTATCAGCGGTACGGTAACCAGAGATATCAACGGCACGGCCCACAGATTAGCCACTAGCGCACTCAGGCTAAAACCATGGAAAATAAATACCTGTAGCGGCATTAACAGCAGCAGCATGCCCAATTGCAAATGCAGCAGTCGGAGTGGCAGCCAACGCTTCCTCCTGCGGAAACGGATGGGAAGTCCGAAGCCTTGATACCATATCAGCAGCCCCGCAACGGCCAGCGCCGACATCCACAAGCTGTCTGACAAAATGCTGAGCGGTTCCAGAAACAGGATAAGTGCAATACAAAACAGCCATACCTGCCAGCTGCTACAGTTAATCCCCTTCAGCCTTAGCAAGCTCCACATCAGTAATGCCAGCATCGCGCGCATCGCTGGTGGATTGCTGCCGGAGAGCCAGCAGTAGATCAGTGCCACCAGCAAACTGCAGTACAAAGGAAAGCGATAGTTAATCATCCATGCAGGGAAAAAGAACTGAATGAGTCTGGCAACCAGCCAGCCAAATCCTGCAGCCAGTCCAATCTGCATCCCGGCGATTGCCATCAGATGTGCCGTACCCGTTTCTCTTAGCAGCTGGGTAATTTCACGCTTAACCTCTGAACGGTCGCCAAATGCCAGCGCGGAAATCAGTGCCTGCCAGGGTAAATGACCATAGTTTTGCCGGGTAGAATTCATGATAGCGCCACGCCAGCTACACCGGGGCTGCCGAACTTCCGCACTAATTACTCGCCCTGTAAGCGGCATACTGTTGGCCAGAGTAAATCGCTGCCGATCGAACCCTCCCTCATTTAGCTGGGCATGAAGAGGACGAAGCGCCAGGGTCATATCCCATCGCTGCCCCTGGCAAAAAGTCTCTTCGCCGCCTGGTAATCGTATGGAAGCATAAATCGGAGGAAATAGTAGCCGACCATCCTGACGAAACAGACGCACTCTGGCGCGTTCAGCACCGGGCAGGACAGTGTCAATTTGCACCTCTGCCCGCACAATCCCCTGCGTCAGCCGGTCAATCTGCTCCTGAAGAGATCGGGCGGTATTCAACGGCCAGAGAGAAAACAGCAGAACCATTGCAGTGAAAATAGCAACACGTTGTGAACAGCGCATAAGTAAAAATGAAAGTACGATCGCAGCGATGTCGTATCCATATCCGGGCAACCTCGGTATGACCGTGAGTGGCAAAGTGCCGAGAATAAGACTGCCTGCAAGCTGTGTTGCCGTTATGCGCATGTTTCCTCCCTGATAGCAGGTCAAAGTGTGACATGCAGGTGAGAGACAGGCATTAGCGTCGGTTCAGAGCTAAGAGACGTGCCGAAAACTCTTTCTGTTTTACAGCAACAGGAAGGGATTATTGTGTGCCGGGTTCAGATTCTACAATGCGGCCTGTTATCGTATCGCAGCCGAATCACCGTATATAAGCAAAAAAAAACGACACCTGAGTGTCGTTTTTATCGTTTCGTCGCTATCAGCTGCCGTAGATATTGGCGCGATCGCGCAGTTCTTTACCTGGCTTGAAGTGTGGAACGTATTTACCTTCCAACTCCACTTTGTCGCCCGTTTTCGGGTTACGGCCAGTACGAGGTGCGCGATAATGCAAAGAGAAGCTGCCAAATCCCCGGATTTCAATGCGTTCGCCCTGCGACAGGGTCGTCGCCATATGCTCAAGCATCTCTTTTACCGCATCCTCAACGACTTTCGCCGGTATATGAGAGTGCTGGCCAGCAAGTCTTTCAATAAGTTCTGACTTGGTCATAAAACCTCCGGTTAATCCCTTGTAGGAATAGCTCTGGCAGTTATCGACGATACAGGGCAGCTTACGCTGCCCTTAAAGCGAAGATTACTCGCCTTTAGCTGCTTTGAAAGCTTCAGCCATAGCGTTAGAGAAGTTGCCTTCTTCCTGTTTGGTGTTAACAGTATTGATGGCTTCTTTCTCGTCTGCCTGGTCTTTCGCACGTACAGACAGGCTAACAACGCGGTTTTTACGGTCAACACCGGTGAATTTGGCTTCAACATCGTCGCCAACATTCAGAACCAGAGTTGCGTCTTCAACGCGGTCCAGCGAGGCTTCAGAAGCACGCAGGTAACCTTCAACGCCGTCAGCTAATTCAACTGTAGCACCTTTAGCGTCAACTGCAGTCACTTTACCGTTAACAATTGCACCTTTCTTGTTCAGAGAGATGTAGTTGTTGAACGGATCTTCTGCCAGCTGCTTAACGCCCAGGGAGATACGCTCGCGCTCTGCGTCAACCTGCAGAACCACAGCTGCGATTTCGTCGCCTTTCTTATATTCACGAACTGCTTCTTCTCCGGTAGCGTTCCAGGAGATGTCAGACAGGTGAACCAGGCCGTCGATGCCGCCGTCCAGGCCGATGAAGATACCGAAGTCAGTGATTGACTTGATTTTACCTTCAACACGGTCGCCCTTGTTGTGGGTTTCTGCGAACTGCTGCCATGGGTTAGATTTGCACTGCTTCAGACCCAGGGAGATACGACGACGTTCTTCGTCGATGTCCAGAACCATAACTTCAACAACGTCGCCCACGTTAACAACTTTAGATGGGTGAATGTTTTTGTTGGTCCAGTCCATTTCAGAAACGTGTACCAGGCCTTCAACGCCTTCTTCGATTTCAACGAAGCAGCCGTAGTCGGTCAGGTTGGTTACACGACCAGTCAGCTTGGTGCCTTCTGGGTAACGTTTAGCGATAGCAACCCATGGATCTTCGCCCAGCTGCTTCAGACCCAGAGAAACACGGGTACGCTCGCGGTCGAATTTCAGCACTTTCACGTTGATTTCATCGCCAACATTGACGATTTCGCTTGGATGCTTAACGCGTTTCCAGGCCATGTCAGTGATGTGCAGAAGGCCGTCAACGCCGCCCAGATCAACGAATGCACCGTAGTCAGTGAGGTTCTTAACGATACCTTTAACTTCCATGCCTTCCTGCAGGTTTTCCAGCAGTTGATCGCGCTCTGCGCTGTTCTCGGATTCGATAACCGCACGACGTGAAACAACCACGTTGTTGCGCTTCTGATCCAGCTTGATTACTTTGAACTCAAGCTCTTTGCCTTCCAGGTGCAGAGTATCACGCACTGGACGCACGTCTACCAGTGAACCTGGCAGGAACGCACGAATACCGTTCAGCTCAACTGTGAAGCCACCTTTAACTTTGCCGTTGATAATACCGGTAACAGTTTCAGCATCTTCGTAAGCTTTTTCCAACGTGATCCAAGCTTCGTGACGTTTAGCTTTCTCACGGGACAGCAGGGTTTCACCGAAGCCGTCTTCCACTGCATCCAGAGCAACGTCAACTTCGTCGCCAACCTGGATTTCCAGTTCGCCGGCTGCGTTTTTGAACTGCTCTGCAGGAATTGCAGATTCAGATTTCAGGCCCGCATCAACCAGAACAACGTCTTTGTCGATAGCAACAACGACGCCACGAACGATGGAACCCGGGCGGGTTTCGATTTCTTTCAGGGATTCTTCAAATAGTTGAGCAAAAGATTCAGTCATATTGATAATCTTCAGGATTCTTCAATTTAACGTCCACCTGACATCCTGACGGGTGGGGTTGTTTCACATGCCCCATAACATCCATATCACAGGGTTAATTAAATTTTGCGAACAGGTGCACAGTATAGTGCACTGTCGTCGGAATTACCTATTACGCAATGGCAAGCTTTTCGCGCGCATATTTTAGCGCAACTTCAATGACCTGCTCAATAGACATTGTTGTCGAATCAAGCACTAAGGCATCATCCGCAGGCACCAAAGGTGCAATCGACCGGTTACGATCGCGCTCATCGCGTTCTTTTATCTCGGATAAAAGGCGGTCAAAGTTAACACTAAAGCCTTTTTCCTGCAACTGTAGCATACGGCGATGCGCGCGTTCTTCCGAACTGGCATCAAGGAAAATTTTAACTGGCGCATCCGGGAATACAACGGTACCCATATCGCGCCCATCGGCGATCAGGCCCGGAAGTTCTCGAAAACCGCGCTGACGGCGCAGCAGGGCTTCACGCACGCGTGGAAATGCGGCAACTTTTGACGCGGTGTTGCTGACATCCTGAGTACGGATCTCTGCGGAAACATCCTCACCTTCAAGGATGACTTCCATCTCGCCTTCACTGGACACAAAACGCACGTCAAGATGAGCAGCCAGCGGTACCAGCGCTTCTTCAGAAGTAATATCAACCTGATGATGCAGTGCTGCCAGCGCCAGCACGCGATAAATTGCGCCAGAATCCAACAGGTGCCACTGCAATGCTTCGGCCATCGCTTTACATAATGTGCCTTTACCCGCACCACTTGGGCCATCAATGGTGATCACTGGGGCTATTGCCGTCATGTCGTTCTCCTGTCGGTGGAATGTCTGCGGCTATCAGTGCCCGGACAAATATCGTCGCGCATTATACGCTGCAAAAACCGGGATAGTTACCCCTTAAACATAGTCAGCTACAAAATTTTAGGCGGGTTCAAACAACAGGCGGGTAATGCAGCAGAATAGAATGAGATAAACGCAGTTTCCGCCGCACGGAGGTGCGGCGGAAGAGTTTGTTATGCCAGTTGGCTGATACGGGCAAGCTGTTCAAAGTAGTCAGGGAACGTTTTCGCAGTACATTTTGGGTCGAGAATGGTGACCGGGGTGCTCGACAGTGCGACCAGCGAGAAACACATCGCCATACGGTGATCGTTATAAGTGCCAATCTCGGCATACTGGATCGCTGCAGGTGGCGTGATGCGGATGTAATCGTGCCCCTCTTCAACTTCAGCGCCAACTTTACGCAGTTCAGTGGCCATTGCCGCCAGCCGATCGGTTTCTTTAACACGCCAGTTGTAAATGTTGCGCATTACCGTGGTGCCTTTGGCGAACAGCGCGGCCGTCGCGATGGTCATTGCCGCATCGGGAATGTGGTTCATATCCAGATCGATAGCATTCAGTTCGCCACGCGTACAGGCAATAAAGTCATCGCCCCACTCAATACTTGCACCCATTTTTTCCAGCACGTCGGCGAAACGAATATCGCCCTGCATGCTCTTACGACCGATGCCGGTGACTTTAACGGTGCCGCCCTTGATGGCCGCCGCCGCGAGGAAATAAGAAGCCGAGGAAGCATCGCCCTCAACCAGATAATCACCCGGAGCCTGATACTGCTGCTGCCCACGGATGTGGAACGCGCGATAGCTGTCGTTCTCGACCTCAATGCCAAAGGTTGCCATCAGATTGAGCGTGATATCAATGTACGGTTTCGATACCAGTTCGCCTTTGATGACGATATGCGTATCGTTTGCCGCCAGTGGAGCCGTCATCAGCAGTGCCGTCAGGAACTGGCTGGATACGCTGCCATCAACGGATACATCACCGCCGCTAAAACCGCCCTTAAGACGAAGCGGCGGATAGTCTTCCTGTTCAAGGTATTCAATGGCCGCACCACCCTGCCGCAGTGCATCAACCAGATGGCCAATCGGACGCTCTTTCATGCGCGGCTCACCGGTCAGCACAATATCATTGCTGCCGAGGCACAGGGCTGCTGCCAGCGGACGCATCGCCGTACCAGCATTACCGAGGAACAGCTCCAGCGCACCATCAGCCTTTAGCGCTCCCCCCTGACCCACCACTTCACACACCGTGCGGTCAGCAGACAGCGTGTAGTGAACGCCAAGCAGCTGCAAAGCGTTGAGCATGTGGCGAACGTCATCGCTGTCCAGCAGGTTAGTCAAACGGGTGGTGCCATTAGCCAGCGCAGCCAGCAGAAGCGCGCGGTTCGATACGCTCTTGGAACCAGGAAGGTTAACGGTACCGTTGACCAGGGCGATAGGTTGTAACGTCAGGGAATCCTGCATGTGAAACGTACTCTCCAAAAAAATTACAATGAAACCCCGCAGCAAGGCGGGGTTTCAGATTAAAAACGTACTGCAGTTTCGGCTAAATCCTTAACCGTGACGACGCTCGAAGTCGATCATGAAATCAGTCAGCGTCTTGATGCCTTCCAATGGCATCGCGTTATAAATTGAAGCACGCATGCCACCGACTACGCGGTGGCCTTTCAACGCATGCAGGCCATGTGCGAAAGACTCTTCCAGGAACAGCTTATCCAATGACGCATCGGCCAGCTGGAAAGGCACGTTCATACGCGAGCGGTTTGCTACGGCGACATCGTTGCGATAAAAGTCACTTTTATCGATAGTGCCGTACAGCAGATCGGCTTTGAGCTGGTTGCGCTTATCCATCTCAGCCACGCCGCCCTGCTCTTTCAGCCACTTGAATACCAGGCCAGAAAGATACCAGGCAAAGGTCGGTGGCGTGTTGAACATCGAGTCGTTATCAGCCAGCACCTTATAGTCAAGAATAGAAGGCAGTTCTTTGCGGGCCTTGCCTAGCAGGTCTTCACGCACAACAACCAGCGTCAACCCTGCCGGGCCGATGTTTTTCTGAGCACCGGCATACAGTACGCCGTAGCGGCTAACATCAATCGGTGAGGACAAAATGGTTGAAGAGAGATCGGCTACAACCAGCTTGTCGCCAAAATCAGGCGTTTCACTGATGGCAATACCATCAATAGTTTCATTCGGGCAGTAGTGAACATAGGCGGCGTCATCGGACAGTGCCCAACTGCTCATCGGGGTGATGCCACGCAGGCCATCAACCGTAGTTTTCGCGTCGATCACATTCGGCGTGCAGTACTTCTGCGCTTCTTTTACAGCGCTAGCCGCCCAGTAACCACCGTCAACATAGTCTGCAGTCGTATGGCTACCCAGCAGGTTCATCGGAACCGCGGCAAACTGCGCACGCGCGCCACCATGGCAGAATAAAACTTTGTAGTTGGAGGGGATTTTCAGCAGATCGCGAAAATCTTTTTCTGCCTCTTCCGCCACCTGAATAAATTCCTTACTGCGGTGGCTGATCTCCATTACGGAGGTGCCTAACCCCTGCCAGTTGCAGAGTTCCTGCTCAGCACGACGGAGCACTTCTACCGGCAGCATTGCCGGGCCAGAGCTAAAATTGAAAACCTGACTCATTTCCCCTCACCACTTTCAGATCAATCGGTTTTGATTCCTTTATCGGTTTTATCATTGCCACCCCAATGCTGCAATGATTTATCCGGTCAACCGACCAGTTTTCAGGCCACAGCCGCAACAGCTTGTAGGGGAAATGAAACAGCAAACGATATTTTGTGAGGCGTTTTCCACCGTTGTAAACGCCTCTGTTACTGTTTCGGCGGAATATGGCATTCTTCAGCAGATGAATTTTAGGTTGCCGGATGGCGATTCCAGCGGAAAACCCGTATCATTGCGCGCTTTCCGCACAATCATTAACGAGTGGGCAAAATGACTCAAACTTATATTCCAGGCAAAGATGCCGCGTTGGAAGATTCCATCGCGCGCTTTCAGCAAAAACTACAGGATCTGGGCTTCAATATTGAAGAAGCGTCCTGGCTGAATCCGGTTCCCAATGTCTGGTCAGTGCATATTCGCGATCGCGACTGCCCACTGTGCTTCACCAACGGTAAAGGCGCCAGCAAGAAGGCTGCGCTGGCTTCCGCACTGGGTGAATACTTTGAACGCCTTTCTACCAACTATTTCTTTGCCGATTTCTGGCTGGGTAAGCAGATTGCCAACGGCGATTTCGTTCATTATCCCAATGAAAAGTGGTTCCCGCTGCCAGAAGATGACCAGCTGCCGGAAGGTATTCTCGACGCGCGCCTGCGTAAGTTTTACGATCCGGAAAATGAGCTGAGCGCCAGCGATCTTATCGACCTTCAGTCCGGTAATGCCGATCGCGGTATTGTTGGTCTGCCGTTTACGCGCCAGTCAGACCAGCAGACGGTCTATATTCCGATGAATATCATCGGCAACCTGTATGTATCCAACGGTATGTCAGCGGGCAACACCGCTAACGAAGCCCGCGTACAGGGTCTGTCTGAAGTCTTTGAGCGCTATATTAAGAATCGTATTATTGCTGAGTCCATCAGCCTGCCAGCGATTCCACAGGATGTGCTGAACCGCTATCCTGGCGTGGTTGAAGCCATCGATCGTCTTGAAGCCGAAGGTTTCCCTATCTTCTCTTACGACGCTTCTCTGGGTGGAAAATACCCGGTGATCTGCGTGGTGCTGTTTAACCCGGAAAATGGCACCTGCTTCGCCTCATTCGGCGCGCATCCTGATTTTGGCGTAGCGTTGGAACGTACCGTTACCGAACTGCTGCAGGGCCGCGGCCTGAAGGACCTTGATGTCTTTACGCCACCGACCTTTGATGATGAAGAAGTTGCGGAACACGCTAACCTTGAAACCCACTTTATCGATTCCAGCGGCCTGATCTCCTGGGACCTGTTTAAAGACGATGCCGACTATCCGTTCGCTGACTGGAGCTTCAAGGGGACAACGGAAGAAGAGTTCGCCACTCTGATGGCAATCTTCGATGCGGAAGGCCAGGAAGTTTATATTGCCGATTATCAGCATCTGGATGTTTATGCCTGCCGAATCATCGTTCCGGGCATGTCAGACATTTATCCGGCAGAAGACCTGCTGCTGGCCAATAACAGCATGGGTGCCTACCTGCGCGATACCCTGCTCAATCTGCCTGACAGCAGCTGGGAAAAAGAAGACTACCTGGCGCTGCTGGAACAGCTGGATGAAGACGGACACGACGACTTTACCCGCGTACGTGAGCTGCTGGGTCTGGCAACTGGTAAAGATAACGGCTGGTACACCCTGCGTATCGGTGAACTGAAGGCCATGCTGGCCATGGCTGGTGGCGACCTCGATCAGGCGCTGATCTGGACCGAGTGGACGATGGAATTCAACCAGTCTGTATTCAGCCCGGCGCGTGCAAACTACTACCGTTGCCTGCAGACCCTGCTGCTGTTGAGCCAGGAAGATGAACGCGATCCGCTGCAGTACCATACAGCATTCGTGCGCATGTACGGCCAGGAAGCCGTCGATAACGCTTCTGCAGCGATTAGCGGTGAAGCGCCATTCTACGGTTTGCAAAATGTAGATAGCGATCTGCTGGCATTCCCTGCACACCAGTCGCTGCTGGCAGCTTATGAGAAATTACAGGCGGCAAAACGCCGTTACTGGAAATAACTCAGCAACCTTACCTAATAACGTCAGATGCGGGTAATTTCTTTCTGAAAATGTAGCGCAGGCGATAAGTTAAAAAAAGGTAACAGTTAATAGCTGTTACCTTTTTATTTTTCACAAATTAGAATTAATCACCGCCATTTTTTTACCTTTCCATGGCGTCTGAAAATAATAATTAAATTATTTTTTTAAATATTAAAAAAGTTTTATTTGATATTTATCATCAACATACAACGAAACCAACCCTCTGATTACGATCGGAATGGCTGAATTGCCAGGCCACTATGATCCATGTCAATTTCCCTTCTATACTCGTTTGTTAGACTTTCCTTGCTGACTAATTTTTGGAGAACGTTAGTGTGAAAGCTGGCAACCTCTTTGATCTATTATTACCTGCTGAAATGGCCAAAGTTGCTGAAGACGCTGGCGTCTACAAAGCGACAAAAAAACCGTTCACCACCTTCTTTCTGGCAATTAACGCGGGCGTATTTATCTCTATCGCCTTCGCTTTTTACATCACGGCAACTACCGGTACCGGCACCATTCCCTGGGGGCTGGCAAAACTGGTTGGAGGTATCTGCTTTTCACTGGGCTTGATGTTAGTTGTTGTTTGCGGTGCCGACCTTTTCACCTCTACCGTTCTCATCGTAGTGGCCAAAGCCAGCGGCAGGATCACCTGGGGCCAACTGGCACGCAACTGGATTAACGTTTACGTAGGTAATTTTATCGGTGCCGTTTTCTTTGTCGCCCTGATCTGGTTCGCGGGACAGTATATGACCGCTGACGGCGCATGGGGGTTAAACGTCCTTCAGACCGCTGACCATAAGATGCACCACACCTTTATAGAAGCAGTATGTCTGGGTATTTTGGCAAACCTGATGGTGTGTATGGCGGTATGGATGAGTTATTCCGGCCGCAGCCTGATGGATAAGATGTTTGCCATGGTTCTGCCGGTTGCCATGTTTGTGGCCAGCGGCTTCGAGCACAGCATCGCCAATATGTTTCTTATTCCCATGGCCATTGTCATCAAAGATTTCGCTTCGCCGGAGTTCTGGCAGGCAACCGGGGCAACAGCCCAACAGTTTTCACACCTTACCGTCAGCAACTTTGTTACTGACAACCTGATCCCCGTTACCCTCGGCAACATTATTGGTGGCGGCCTGCTGGTAGGGTTAACGTACTGGGTGATCTATCTGCGTGACGGCGATCACCACTGAGTCTCTGTAACAGAATCTTATACAGCCGCAGACCGAACACCGTCTGACGGTAACGTACAACGAACTTCACGTTATAAAAGGTAGGTATCACATGACCGAGCTAAATAAAGACATGGCAAAAGCCTGGGACAGTTTTGCGGAAGGTGAATGGCAGAACAGCGTTAACGTTCGCGACTTCATCCAGAAAAACTACACTCCGTATGAAGGCGATGAGTCATTCCTGGCCGGTGCCACCCAGGCGACCACCACCCTGTGGGATAAGGTCATGGAAGGCATCAAGCTGGAAAACAAAACCCATGCGCCGGTTGATTTTGATACCGACCTTGCGTCAACCATTACCTCCCATGATGCAGGCTACATCGAAAAAGACCTTGAAAAGATTGTTGGCCTGCAAACCGAAGCCCCATTAAAACGTGCGCTGATCCCGTTCGGCGGCATCAAAATGGTGGAGGGTTCATGTAAGGTATATGGCCGTGAACTCGATCCATCACTGAAAAAAATCTTTACCGAGTATCGTAAAACCCACAACCAGGGCGTGTTTGATGTTTACACCCCGGATATTCTGCGCTGCCGTAAGTCAGGCGTGCTGACCGGCCTGCCGGATGCCTATGGTCGTGGCCGTATCATCGGTGACTACCGTCGCGTTGCGCTGTACGGCATCGATTTCCTGATGAAAGACAAGTTTGCCCAGTTCGCTTCTTTGCAGAGCGATATGGAAAATGGCGTCAACCTGGAAGCCACTATCCGCCTGCGCGAAGAGATTGCTGACCAGCACCGCGCGCTGCAGCAGATTAAAGAGATGGCGGCGAAACACGGCTTTGATATCTCCGGCCCGGCAACGACCGCTCAGGAAGCCGTACAGTGGACCTACTTTGGTTACCTTGCTGCGGTGAAATCGCAGAACGGCGCAGCGATGTCCTTCGGTCGCGTGTCGACCTTCCTCGACATCTACATCAGCCGCGATCTGAAAGCCGGCAAAATTACCGAAGAAGAAGCGCAGGAGCTGATTGACCATCTGGTGATGAAACTGCGTATGGTACGCTTCCTGCGTACCCCGGAATACGATGAGCTGTTCTCCGGTGACCCAATCTGGGCAACGGAATCACTGGCCGGTATGGGTGTTGATGGCCGTACCCTGGTGACCAAAAACACCTTCCGCTTCCTGAATACGCTCTACACCATGGGCCCGTCACCTGAGCCTAACATGACCATTCTGTGGTCTGAAAAACTGCCTCTGAACTTTAAAAAATTCGCGGCGAAAGTCTCTATCGACACCTCTTCTCTACAGTATGAGAATGACGATCTGATGCGCCCTGATTTTAACAACGATGACTACGCTATCGCCTGCTGCGTTAGCCCAATGATCGTTGGCAAACAGATGCAGTTCTTCGGCGCCCGTGCCAACCTGGCGAAAACCATGCTGTACGCAATTAACGGCGGCGTGGATGAAAAACTGAAAATGCAGGTAGGTCCGAAAGAAGCACCAATGATGGATGAGGTGCTGGATTACGAAAAAGTGATGGCGCGTATGGATCACTTTATGGACTGGCTGGCAAAACAGTATGTCACCGCGCTGAATGTCATCCACTATATGCATGACAAATACAGCTATGAAGCCTCACTGATGGCGCTGCACGATCGTGACGTTTATCGCACCATGGCATGCGGTATCGCAGGTCTGTCGGTTGCCGCGGACTCACTTTCAGCAATTAAGTACGCCAAAGTGTCCACCATTCGTGATGAAGATGGCCTGGCGGTTGACTTTAAAATTGAAGGTGAATATCCACAGTTCGGTAACAATGACTCCCGCGTTGATGATATTGCCTGCGACCTGGTTGAGCGTTTCATGAAGAAAATTCAGAAACTGCACACCTACCGTAACGCCGTACCGACTCAGTCCGTACTGACCATTACCTCAAACGTGGTATATGGTAAGAAAACAGGTAATACCCCGGACGGACGCCGCGCCGGTGCACCATTCGGACCAGGTGCTAACCCAATGCACGGTCGCGACCAGAAAGGTGCCGTTGCTTCTCTGACCTCCGTTGCCAAACTGCCGTTTGCCTACGCTAAGGATGGTATTTCCTATACCTTCTCTATCGTGCCAAACGCGCTGGGTAAAAACGATGACGTGCGTAAAACCAACCTTGCAGGCCTGATGGATGGATACTTCCACCACGAAGCCAGCATCGAAGGTGGTCAGCACCTTAACGTCAACGTGATGAACCGTGAGATGCTGCTGGAAGCGATGGAAGATCCGGAAAAATATCCGCAGTTGACCATCCGTGTTTCTGGTTATGCCGTTCGCTTTAACTCGCTGACCAAAGAACAGCAGCAGGACGTGATTACCCGTACCTTCACGCAGACCATGTAATACCCTGCGGCCCTCTTCGGGGGGCCGCCGTGAGAAGTCGGTTTCGCCAGTGGCCTGTTATTCATCTTGCAGGGCACTGTCAAAACAGACTTAACGCAGCTTAAGACTGCGTCAACGTGGAGAATTCATCGCAATGTCAGTAATCGGACGTATTCACTCATTTGAATCTTGCGGAACCGTTGATGGTCCCGGCATTCGTTTTATCACCTTCTTCCAGGGCTGCCTGATGCGCTGCCTCTACTGCCATAACCGGGATACCTGGGATACTCACGGCGGTAAAGAAATTACGGTCGAGGAACTGATGAAGGACGTAGTGTCCTATCGTCACTTTATGAATGCATCCGGCGGCGGCGTTACCGCTTCCGGTGGCGAGGCTATCCTGCAGGCTGAATTCGTTCGTGACTGGTTCCGCGCCTGTAAGGAAGAAGGGATTAATACCTGCCTCGACACCAATGGTTTCGTGCGGCGCTACGACCCGGTCATTGATGAACTTCTGGACGTTACAGACCTGGTGATGCTCGATTTGAAGCAGATTAATGATGATATCCATCAGGTGCTGGTTGGCGTTTCAAATCACCGCACGCTGGATTTTGCCCGCTATCTGGCTAAGCGGAAAATTCGCACCTGGATACGTTATGTGGTGGTGCCCGGCTATACGGATGATGATGATTCCGCCCACCGCCTCGGTGAGTTTACCCGCGATATGGGCAACGTAGAGAAAATTGAAATGCTGCCCTATCACGAATTAGGCAAGCACAAATGGGTTGCGATGGGTGAGGAATACAAGCTGGACGGTGTTCACCCGCCGAAAGCGGAAACCATGGAGCGGATTAAACATATCCTGGAAAGCTACGGTCACTACGTGATGTACTGAGCCAAAATAAAAGGGCGATCCGCAGGATCGCCCTTTTACCGTAAACCATTCAACACTACACACATCTTCAATAACGCCTGAGCACATTCAACGATGAAAACGGTCGCTAAAGACTCAGCTCACTACACCCGTTCTTCTCAGGCGTGAGCCACCGGATTGATATGGTGGTCTGCCTTGCGCAGCAGCATAGCAAGATAAATCAACGCAACCACGGCAATCATCACAAACAGCAGACGGTCTGAATAATTCTGCATCAGCATTGAAGTCATGGACGGACCGGCAAGGCTGCCAACGGTATAGCTGAGCAGTAGCGCCTGGTTCATCGCGACCAGTTCATGATGAGCGACCTTTTCGCAGGCCCAGGACATCGCGACCGGATACAGGGTAAAACCCGCACAGCCAAGAACAAATAGCGCCGGGCCCATCGCCGCATTACCCAACATGGCCAACGCACCGAGGATCACGCCAAATACCTGCACTCTCAGCACCAGCAGACGCCCATAGCGATCCGCCAGGCGACCGATTGGCCACTGCCCGATAATACCGGCGCTGACCAGCAGTGCCATCCAGTAGCCCACGCTGGAATCGGTCATTCCCTGATGCGACAGATACAGCGGCATCAGGCCATACAATGAGCCCAGCACAATACCGGAAATAATACAGCCGTTGATACCTAAGCGAGCATTGCGACGGCGCAGCATCGGCCACAGACGGCCAGAAGCACCTTCCTCACTCTCTTCTGAGGCAGAAGCCGTAATTCGGGTAAATACCAGCGGCATAATGGCCGCCAGAATCAGACCGCTTACCCATGGCAGTACCTGCATCAGCTCGGTGGATACGCGGCTGACCATCAGCTGTCCGGCAACGGTTGCAACATAATAAACGATCATGTAGGCCGCCAGCAGTCGGCCACGATTGCGTAAAGTGCCGTTACACAGCAGCGCACTCTCCACAATCACCCAAATCAGCGCACAGCCAACGCCAGCCACAAACCGCCAGAAGGTCCACATCCAGAAACCGCTTTGCAGACCCAGCGCAACTGTAGCAAGGGCAAAGACCAGCGAAGCCAGATAATAGCTGCGGTTAAAGCCCAGGCGCTTAATCAGCCAGCCGGCAATCAGCGTACCCAACAGGTTACCGCAATAGTAGGAGGAACTGACAACACCAATCTGCCAGGTCGGTAACGCGTCGTGTGTCAGCCACAGCGGAACCAGAGTATTCAGCGCAGCAATAGAAATCGTCAGCAACAGCAGACCGCAAAGCAGCACTATTACAGGACGCGACCAGATGGACATAGTAGTGAGAAACCAGAATAAGGAAGGATTTTGTGCGCATCATGCCACTGCGGGAAGGTTTGTAAAAGCACCAAAAAATAGTCGCAGCACGATTTGCTGCTAAATGATTTAATTTTTTTATCTACAAGGAGTTAGCAGAATTAAAACCGGCACAGCAGCAAAAAATATCTCATTGAATTTGCATCAAATTAGGCAGCAGAGAACGAAAATATCCATAACAAATTTTGCTTGATAACAATGAAAAAAAACCGCCTGAGACGTAATGTCACAGGCGGCCTTTTCAGCATGAATATCGATCGCTATTAGCCGATGTATTCAAGGCCTTTCATATATGGACGCAGCACTTCCGGCACTTCAATACGACCATCGGCCTGCTGGTAGTTTTCCAGCACCGCAACCAGAGTACGCCCCACTGCCAGACCGGAACCGTTCAGAGTATGGACCAGACGTGGTTTTTTCTCAGTCTTGGTACGGCAGCGTGCCTGCATACGACGCGCCTGGAAATCACCCATGTTAGAACAGGAAGAGATTTCACGGTAGGTATCCTGCGCCGGCAGCCAGACTTCCAGATCGTAAGTCTTGGTTGAACCAAAGCCCATATCACCGGTACACAGCAGCACCTTACGGTACGGCAGATTAAGCAACTGCAGCACTTTCTCCGCGTGGCCGACCAGTTCTTCCAGCGCATCCATGGAATCTTCAGGACGAGTAATATGTACCATTTCGACTTTATCGAACTGGTGCATACGAATCAGGCCACGGGTATCGCGCCCATAGGCTCCGGCTTCGGAGCGGAAGCATGGCGTATGCGCGGTCATTTTCAGCGGCAGCGACTCTTCTTCCAGAATCTCATCGCGAACCAGGTTGGTCAGCGGGACTTCTGAAGTTGGGATCAGCGCATAATTGCTGCTGGACGCTTCTTCTTCCAGCGGACGGGTATGGAACAGATCTTCACCAAACTTAGGCAGCTGGCCCGTACCATACAGGCTGGCGTTGTTCACCAGATAAGGAACGTAGGTTTCCTGATAGCCGTGCTGTTCTGTGTGCAGATCGAGCATAAACTGGCTCAGCGCACGATGCATCAGCGCAATTTGCCCTTTCATCACGATAAAACGTGAACCGGTCAGCTTAACCGCCGCGGCAAAATCCAGGCCTACGGCCATTTCACCCAGCTCTACGTGGTCGCGCACCGCAAAATCAAACTTACGCGGTTCACCCCAGCGGCTGATTTCCAGGTTTTCAGTGTCGTCTTTACCCAGCGGAACCACATCATCAGGCAGATTAGGAATAGCCAGTGAGAAGTCACGAATATCGTTTTGCAGTGCGTCCAGCTCTGCTTTAGCTGCATCCAGGCGTTCGCCCAGGTCATTCACTTCCTGACGCAACGGTTCGATGTCTTCCCCACGTGCTTTGGCCTGCCCGATGGATTT
Source organism: Erwinia sp. S43 (assembly GCF_016624745.1). Classification (NCBI taxonomy): domain Bacteria; kingdom Pseudomonadati; phylum Pseudomonadota; class Gammaproteobacteria; order Enterobacterales; family Erwiniaceae; genus Erwinia; species Erwinia sp. S43. Next base: position 99,739 of record NZ_JACVTX010000013.1, read on the forward strand.
GGATCGCGAGTTACGCTCTGCCTGCAGATTTTCAGTTTCTACCTGCAACACTTTACGACGCTCTTCGTGAGCGCGCAGCGTGTCAACGTCCAGTTTATAACCCCGGCGTGCCAGTTTTTCAGCGACTGCGTCTGGCTCATTACGCAGCAGATTGGGATCGAGCATGCTTGTCCTGTGCTTGTTGTGATGGAATTAAAGAAAAGGCGCATTCACCATAGTGAATGCGTTGAATTCGCAGGTAACCTTACCGCAACGCCCCGGTCAGCGGTAGCGTTTTGTCGGGCTATTTTGATCCTGAGCGGCAAGCCAGGTGAGCTTTTCACCGATTTTGCCCTCCAGCCCGCGAGATGTTGGCTGATAGTAGCGCGTCTGCGCCATCTGCGGGGGGAAATAGTCCTCACCGGCCGCGTAGGCGTTCGGTTCATCATGGGCGTAGCGATACTCTGCTCCCAGCCCCATTTCCTTCATCAGCTTCGTTGGTGCATTGCGCAAATGTTCAGGCACGTCGTAATCCGGATTTTCACGTGCATCGCGCATGGCCGCTTTGAACGCAGTGTAAACGGCATTGCTTTTCGGTGCACAGGCCAGATAGACAATCGCCTGGGCAATCGCACGTTCACCCTCAGCCGGGCCAACCCGGGTAAAGCAGTCCCAGGCGGCAATAGCCACCTGCATTCCGCGCGGGTCAGCATTGCCGACGTCCTCAGAAGCAATTGCCAGCAGCCGGCGAGCAACATACAGCGGATCGCCACCCGCGGTAATAATTCTTGCATACCAGTACAGCGCCGCATCTGGTGCGGAACCGCGCACGGACTTATGCAGTGCAGAGATCAGATCGTAAAAACGGTCGCCCTTGTTATCGAAGCGGGCGCTGCGTTCCCCTGAAACTTCGTTAAGCAACTGCGGCGTCAGTTCACGCTTGCCCTCTGCGTTAACCTCGGCCATATCCGCCATCATTTCCAAGGTATTAAGCGCCCGGCGGGCGTCGCCATTAACCAGTTCGGCAATCATACTGCGGGTATTATCCGGCAAAATGACGTTGTCTTTGCCGAAGCCACGTTCAGCATCATGCATCGCCTGATCGAGCACAGCGGCGATATCATCGCTGGTTAACGATTTAAGCAGATAGACGCGGGCACGCGAAAGCAGTGCCGAATTGAGTTCAAACGAGGGGTTCTCAGTTGTCGCACCGATAAAAGTAATGGTGCCGTCCTCAATATGCGGCAGGAAGGCATCCTGCTGGCTTTTATTGAAGCGATGCACCTCATCGACAAACAGGATGGTACGGCGGCCCGCATTACGACTCTGTCTGGCGCGTTCGATAGCTTCGCGTATCTCTTTCACGCCGGATGTCACGGCGGAAATACGTTCAACATCCGCCTGGCCGTAGTGACCGATAATCTCAGCCAGCGTAGTTTTTCCTGTCCCCGGCGGTCCCCATAAAATCATCGAATGAAGATGACCGGCCTCAATGGCACGCGGCAGTGGTTTACCCACCGCCAGCAAATGCTGTTGACCAATATATTCATTCAGATTGCGTGGCCGCATGCGCGCGGCCAGAGGCTGAAATTCGTTACGGGAAAAATCGAGAGACAGGTTACTCACGCGAACCTCACTGACGCTGATCGTCCAGGGTTACGCCTTTTGGTGGCGTGAAGGTGAACTTATCAGCGGAGATAGCCCCGTTCTGCTGACTTTTCAGCGCATAGCTACTGCGCTGGCCGTCCTGTTCTACTGCGCTGAACTGGTTGATCGTACCGTTGGTTGATACGTTGATATCAAACTGCTTCAGATTGCCGTCGATAGATTTCGGCGTCAGTGAGAAGTTGTCTCCTTTCTGCGCGATATTATACTGCTTCCAGTCGCTGGCCTGATTGCGGGCGATCAGCATAAACGGCGTGTTGCCGGTGGCGTCTTTCAGCCAGCTGGCGCTAACCTGTTCAACAAAAGGATTGTAGAACCACAGCGTTTTACCATCGGAAATCAGCGTGCTCTCATCGGGGGCCGTCATATGCCAGTTAAACAGATTTGGCCGTTGCACCCACATTTCCCCCTCGCCGTCCTGAACGGATGCGCCGCTGCCGTCAGTCACTTTCTGACTGAACGTGGCGTGGAAGCTTTTTACCTTATCCAGGCGCTGCTTCAGCTCGCTGGAGGCATCTGCCAGCACGCTGGCCGAGGTAAAGGCCGCCAGCAGACAGCATGAGATTACAAATTTTTTCATTACGGCATCCTTAATAACGCTTTGATATCACGCTCAAAATAAAGCATTGATTAACTAAACAACCATCACATTTCATGCGGTGGCGGTGCCAGTACTTCACGGTTCCCGTTGTGACCTGGCGATGACACAATGCCCTGCGCTTCCATCTGTTCGATGATGCGCGCGGCGCGGTTATAGCCGATACGGAACTGACGCTGCACCCCGGAAATTGAGGCGCGGCGCTTATCCACCACGAAGGCAACGGCCTGGTCAAACAGCTGGTCGAGTTCTTCATCCCCTTCCATGCCGCCGCCTGCGGATTCACCATCATCGCCGCCGCTGAGAATACCTTCTTTATATTTTGGCCGCTCGCGCGCTTTCCAGTCTTTCACCACCGCGTGAACTTCCTGATCGCGAACAAAAGCACCGTGCACACGGACAGGGATTGATGAGTTCGGGGCCAGATAAAGCATATCGCCCATACCCAGCAACGACTCCGCGCCGCCCTGATCGAGGATCGTGCGCGAGTCAATTTTACTCGATACGGTAAAGGCGATACGGGTTGGAATATTCGCCTTGATCAGACCGGTGATCACATCCACCGAGGGACGCTGAGTCGCCAGTACCAGGTGAATACCGGCGGCACGGGCTTTCTGCGCCAGGCGAGCGATCAACTCCTCCACCTTTTTACCTACGGTCATAATCAGGTCGGCAAATTCATCGACCATCACCACGATGTAAGGCTCTTTCTCCAGCACCGGTGGCGTCATGTCCATACTGTCGGTTGGCTTCCAGAACGGATCGGGAATCGGGCGCCCCATCTCTTCTGCCAAATCGACTTTTTCGTTGTAGCCAGCAATGTTACGCACGCCCAGCGCCGACATCAGCTTGTAACGACGTTCCATCTCAACCACACACCAGCGCAGGGCATTTGCCGCATCTTTCATATCCGTAACCACATCGGTTAGCAGATGCGGGATACCTTCGTAGACCGACAGTTCAAGCATTTTCGGGTCGATCATGATAAAGCGCACTTCTTTCGGCGTGGCTTTATACAGGATGCTGAGGATCATCGCGTTAACGCCCACAGACTTACCGGAACCGGTTGTACCGGCAACCAGCAGGTGAGGCATTTTACCCAGATCGGCCACCACCGGCTCGCCGGAAATATCCTTACCGAGAACGATAGACAGCGGCGACGGGTTGTCCAGGAATGCCGGGCAGTTCAGCACTTCTCGCAGATAAACCGTCTGGCGTTTCTGGTTAGGCAACTCCAGGCCAACGTAAGGCCGCCCCGGGATCACTTCCACCACGCGCACGGCGACTGCAGAAAGGGAACGGGCCAGATCGCGGGAAAGGTTAGAAATTCGCGCCGCTTTCACGCCAGGTGCCAGATCCAGCTCAAAGCGCGTGATTACCGGTCCTGGCGAGTTACCCACGACTTCCGCTTTAACGCGATAATCGGCCAGTCGTGCTTCGATCAAACGCGAGGTCTGCTCAAGCGCAAAGTGATCGACCGGCTCGGTTTCCGTTGGCGGAGAGGTTAACAGATCGAGGCTAGGCAGTGGTGTCGTCGGCTTATATGTCGGCTGCTCGTGACGAACCAGGAACGGATGGATCAGGCTGTCCATATCCGGTTCGGCTGCGACAGGCTCAACGGTTGCCGGTGGCTGAACGGCCTGCGCGGCTGGCACAGGTCGCCAGGCTGAAGCGGGTGCCGGATCGGCCGCTTGCTCCCGTGCTGGCTGCCAGCTATCTGGCTCCGGCTGCCGCTGCGATTCTGGCTCCGCTTTCTGCCACTGGGAAGCAGGTTCTTCACGCCACTGTTGCTGTGGCGCAGTAACCAAAGCCTGAGGCTGCTGAGCGCTGACTGAAGACTGCGGTTGTTGATATGTACTTACCGGCGGTTGTTGCCACTGAGGCGCAACGTGCTCTGGTTCTGTGACTGCCGATGGCATAAACAGAGGCTCGGCAGGACCGTCATCCACCAGATCGTCCATTGGTGAGAAATCGAATGCAGAAGAGGTATCCAGAGTAAACGTTGGAGCTGCTGGTTCTGATGCAGACGGTGCGGACGACGCAGCCGGCGCCGTCGGTGCGCTTTCAGCCGCGTAACGCTGTTGCTGCTGTGCAGCAAACTGGCTGGCCAGCGCGGCCTGCTGCACCAGATCCTCTTCCTCAGGAGAAAGAGCTTCACCATAGCGCTGTTGCTGCTGAGCAAGGAATGCTGCGCGCAGGCTTGCCTCTTCGGCTTCGTTATCCTGTTCATCACTCAGTTGTGGCACAGCATAACGGGCTGCGGCCTGCTGCTGTTCCTGCTGCTGACGCAGTTCTTCTTCTCTGGCTTTTTCTTCGGCCATCCGCTGCGAAGGCAGCTTAATGCCATAGGAAGCCAGTTCACGCCGCGTCGGGAGTTTAACCGGTTTCGGTCGTGGCAGTTCAGGGCCAATCCCCTGCTTCACCTGCGGATTATCGTCATCATCGCTGGTCGCACTGAAGCCAGGCATAAACGGCATCGCGTTATCTGAGGCCTGCACAACGGCAGCGCCGGCACCTGCCGCTGTCGCTATCGTCGCAGCAGCATGTGAGGTCGACTGCGGTGAGAATTCAAACGGTGAGGAAGAAGCTTCACGCCAGTTCCCCATTTGTGGGCCGTCATCCTCATCCTGATAAGACGGTGCAACCGGCGGCGGGGTCTGCACTTCCTGCGGAACTTCGAAGCGATAGACCGGCGGTTGAGCAGTCTGTTGTGTAGCGGACTGTGCTGGAGGCGAAGTCGGCTGCGACAGAGCAGATGCCTGCGGCTGCGCGACAACAGGTTCATGGTGCGCCGAAGGGGTATGCTGCAAAGCATCGGTATTCGTCGCTTCTGCAGCATAGGCGTTCGTCGATGCAACAGCGCTGACTGCCGCAGCCTGACCTGCGGAAACCACTTCCGCCACCGAAACCGCAGGTGCTGCGGATTCGTCTGATGCTGCCTTCAGCGGTTTAGCCAACAGCGGATCGTGTTCGTCGTCCTCAGCATCCGGCAAAGCGTGTTTTGCCAACAGAACGTCGTCACCCTCGTCTTTACGCGTTGCCCGTGGAGAGATGACCGGTGCATCCTCTTCCTCGTAATCATCGTCTTCCTGCCACTTTTCATCCGCACGGGAGCGATTACTGGCAAACGTCAACACGCCCATCACCACCGCGCCAATTTTCTCAGCGATGGTCAACCAGGACCAGCCGGTATACAGCGTAAGGCCTGCCGCCCAGACGCAAAGCAGGATTAAAGTTCCGGCCGGGCCGTTCACCCACGGAGCCATGGCATTGCTTAACAGACTGCCAATCACGCCACCGGAAGCGAAGTACCCCATATCATCAGCATTTAGCGCAGCCAGGCCACAGGAGGTCACCACCAGCGCAAGTACGCCGATAAGCCGTAAAGCAACGGCAAAATAGTCGATGTATTCCTGGGAGCTACGCTGACGGAAGGTGATCCAACACAGGCCTAAAATAACGGGAGGAATTGCATATGCCATCACGCCAAAGATGAAAAACAGCGTATCGGCAAGCCACGCACCCACTCCACCACCGAGGTTATGGATAGGCTCGTGCCAGGCAGTTTGCGACCAGCTTGGATCGGATGCATTGAAGCTCAACAGCGCAACCATGAGATAGATGGCGAAAAGAGCAACAATAATCAGTAACGCTTCCAGCAGACGGCGTCCACTGCTTAGCGGTTGTAACGAAACTTCTTTATCTTCTGTATATTCCTGGCTCAAGAGTACTCTCCAGGTGCCTGTAAACTATGAAGGCAACAGCGTCGGGGTTAACCCGACGCTGAACCTGTATGAATTCACAGGAGTGTATCGAAACCTACCAGGTTTTGCACCTGTCCTGTGTTACCGGGTCTTAATCACTAAACGGTTACTTTGTTTCACTTCTTCCATGACTACATAGGTACGCGTATCGTTCACTCCCGGCAGGCGCAGCAGCGTTTCGCCGAGTAATTTGCGATAGGCGGACATGTCAGGTACGCGCGTTTTCAACAGATAGTCGAAATCACCGGAAACGAGGTGACACTCTTGAGTTTCCTCAAGTTTTTGCACGGCGGCGTTAAATTGTTCAAACACGTCTGGCGCGCCACGATTCAGAGTAATCTCAACGAAAACCAGCAGAGAAGCGTCAAGATAGTGTGGATTCAGCTGCGCGGTATAGCCAAGAATGAAGCCCTGGCGTTCCAGGCGACGCACACGCTCCAGACACGGCGTTGGGGATAGTCCCACGCGTTTGGATAGTTCAACGTTAGAAATACGCCCATCCTTCTGTAATTCATTCAGGATGTTGCGGTCGATTCTGTCAAGGTCTTTACCCGGTCGTTTTTTATTGTCTACCATTATTATTGTCTCTCTTAAATCCTTCCCTTTACCTGCCTACCCTGCACGCTGAGTCGTTTACAGAGTCGTTCTAAGTGAAGACATAGAGCCTGCTGCGATATTGCACGCCTCATCTGCATGACGCATGTTGTCTGTCCACACCATGCGTCATTCCAAATGACAGACTGAGTTTATTTGACGATGAACACAAAACAGGCAAAAACGCCGCTGCGCTCTCTTAAATATTCTCCGCTTCCAATAATGTTTTCGCAAAACAGCAGCCGATTGTCAAAGTAAAACAATCAAAACCAGTACAACATTCCAGATAAGAGGCTGGCTCTCTGTTTTTCAATGACAATTTTTCTCCCTTTGTGCCATGACAAGATAACAACCGCTGAATTTTCACCCAGATTTCCCTCTTCAGATAAGGATGATTGGTTTAGCCTTTTTCATTAATCGTTAACAAAATCGCAGAATGCTTTTTTTGCCCCGCTAAATTCCCTACAATCCGCAATCATGCTCGTCAGTTAATTAATGAGGATCTCATGGGTACGGCTAAACACAGTAAGTTACTGATTCTTGGTTCGGGTCCGGCTGGTTACACTGCCGCCGTTTATGCGGCCAGGGCCAACCTGAATCCGGTGCTGATTACCGGTCTGGAAAAAGGCGGTCAGCTCACTACTACGACCGACGTTGAAAACTGGCCGGGAGACGCTAACGAGCTGACCGGCCCGCTGCTGATGGAACGCATGCACGAACATGCGGTGAAATTTAACACCGAGATCATTTTCGACCATATCCACAGCGTTGATCTGCAGAATCGTCCGTTCCGTCTTACCGGTGATGAAGGCGAATACACCGCTGACGCATTGATTATCGCTACCGGTGCCTCCGCGCGTTATCTGGGCCTGCCTTCTGAAGATGAGTTTAAGGGCCGTGGCGTTTCTGCCTGCGCAACCTGCGACGGCTTTTTCTATCGCAATCAGAAAGTCGCCGTTATCGGCGGCGGTAATACCGCCGTTGAAGAAGCGCTTTACCTGGCAAACATCGCCGCTGAGGTACATCTGATCCACCGTCGTGACAGCTTCCGCGCGGAAAAGATCCTGATTGACCGGCTGATGGAAAAAGTGAAGAACGGCAACATTGTGCTGCACACCGACCGCACGCTGGATGAAGTGCTCGGCGATCAGATGGGCGTCAGCTCCCTGCGCCTGCGTTCAACTCATGATGAAACGCAAACCGAAACTCTGGAAGTGGCGGGCCTGTTTGTTGCTATCGGCCACAGCCCGAACACCGGCATTTTCAACGGTCAGCTTGAGCTGGAAAACGGCTATATCAAAGTACAGTCCGGTATCCACGGTAACGCCACGCAAACCAGCATTCCCGGCGTATTCGCTGCCGGTGACGTGATGGACCATATTTATCGTCAGGCGATTACTTCTGCGGGCACCGGCTGTATGGCTGCGCTTGATGCAGAGCGTTATCTGGACGGTTTGGTTAAAAATAATCAGTAAGTTGTTAAAACTCTGAGCTTATCTTGCTTAAGGCGACGAGCAATTGTCGCCTTTTTACCCTCCGCATTGTAACATTGCCGCGCTTGACACCGATCTTCCTGGGGGCTTCCGCCTCACTACTGTTTACGTCAGGGCAACTCGGCAAAACATGAATAAAACTCGACAACAACAACTCACCCGCTGGCTGAAAAGTCAGAGCGTTCACGGCCATCGCTGGCTGCGGCTCTCATCCCTGCTCGGTACGCTGAGCGCGCTGCTTATACTGGCTCAGGCATGGTTCCTGGCCTCGCTGCTGCAGGCGCTGATCATCGATCACCTCCCTCGCGAAACGCAGCGGGTTGATTTTATCCTGTTACTGGCCTGTTTCGCTGCACGCGCACTGCTGGCATGGCTGCGGGAAAAGGCGGGTTTTAAAGCCGGACAGGGGATCCGTCTGGCACTGCGCAAGCGCGTACTGGATCGACTGACCGAACTGGGTCCGGCGTGGATTCAGGGCAAACCAGCCGGAAGCTGGGCCACCCTGCTGCTGGAACAGATTGAAGAGATGCAGGATTACTACGCACGCTATCTGCCACAGATGATGCTGGCCGGTGTGATCCCCTGCATGGTGCTCATCCTGCTGTTCCCGGTTAACTGGGCAGCATCGCTTATCCTGCTGGCGACGGCTCCTCTCATTCCGTTGTTTATGGCGATGGTCGGGATGGGCGCGGCAGATGCAAACCGCCGTAATTTCCTCGCGCTGGGCCGCCTGAGCGGTCAGTTTCTCGATCGCCTGCGCGGGCTGGAAACGCTGCGTTTGTTTAATCGCGCCAAAGCTGAAACCGAAACAATTCGAGATGCCTCCGAGCAGTTCCGCCAGCGCACGATGGAAGTATTGCGCATGGCCTTTCTTTCCTCGGCAGTGCTGGAATTCTTTGCTTCTATTTCTATCGCGCTGATCGCCGTCTATTTCGGCTTCTCCTACCTCGGCGTGTTCGACTTCGGCCACTACAGCGGCCCGGTCACGCTGTTTGCAGGCTTCCTGGTGCTGATTCTGGCTCCGGAATTTTACCAGCCGCTGCGCGATCTGGGCGCTTTCTATCACGCCAAAGCCCAGGCTGTCGGCGGTGCCGATGCACTACAAACCTTCCTGGAAGAGAGTGAAGATGCTGCCATTAAGCGCGGGGAACTGAAACCAGACCTCAGCGCCGGATTTAGCCTGATTGCGCGCGATATGACCGTGACCACCACCGATGGCACGGTGCTGGCCGGCCCGCTGAACTTCGAATTGCAACCGGGACAGCGGATCGCGGTCGTGGGGCAAAGCGGAGCGGGTAAAACCTCGCTGATGAATGCCCTTCTCGGTTATCTGCCCTATACGGGTTCGCTGTTGGTGAACGATACGGAGCTACGCGATATCGATCAGGGCCACTGGCAGGCGCAGCTGGCCTGGGTCGGGCAAAACCCTCATCTCCCGGCGAACACGCTGCGTGAAAATATTCAGCTGAGCGGCAACCACGACGAAACGCGCTTACAGCAGGTTCTGGAGCTGGCCGGTGTTAATGAATTTCTCCCCCGGCTTCCTGCGGGTCTGGACAGTGAGACGGGCGATCAAGCCGCGCGCCTGTCTGTAGGGCAGGCGCAGCGCGTTGCCGTTGCGCGTGCGCTGATGAAACCCTGCCGTCTGATGCTGCTGGATGAACCCGATGCCAGTCTGGATGCGCAAAGCGAGCAGCATGTGAATCATGCACTGTTGCAGGCTTCTCATGACCAGAGCACCCTGCTGATCACCCACCAGTTGGACCGCCTGGCGCAGTGGGACGAAATCTGGCTGATGCGCAACGGTACTCTTGTGCAACAGGGAGACTGGGCAATGCTGGCTGATACCCCGGGACCGTTTGCTGAACTACTGGCACAGCGAGGAGGATCGTTGGAATGAAAACTCTGCTGCCCTTTCTGAAGCTTTATCGTCGCCACATCTGGCGGCTGTTGTTTGGCATGCTGCTGGCCGCAGTCACGCTGTTAGCCAGCATCGGCTTACTGACGTTGTCAGGCTGGTTCCTTGCGGCAACCTCGCTGGCGGGCGTAGCGGGTATCTACAGCTTTAACTACATGTTACCGGCGGCGGGCGTGCGGGGTGCCGCCATTAGCCGTACCGTTGCACGTTACGTCGAGCGCCTGGTTAGCCACGACGGCACCTTCCGCGTACTGCAACATCTTCGGGTGTTTACCTTCAGCAAACTGCTACCGCTCTCCCCTGCCGGTATTGCCCGCTTCCGTCAGGGTGAGTTGCTTAACCGTCTGGTCGCCGATGTGGATACTCTGGACCACCTTTACCTGCGGGTCATTTCGCCGCTGGTCGGCGCGCTGGTGGTGGTTGCCGTGGTAACAGTTGGTCTGAGCTGGCTCGACGTCGGCCTGGCGCTGACACTCGCCGCACTGATGCTGTTAACCCTGCTGCTGCTTCCCCCGGTATTTTATCGTGCCGGATTGCCCGTTGGGCAAGACCTCACCCGTTTACGCGGGCAGTATCGCAGCGGCCTCACACGCTGGTTACATGGGCAGGCCGAGCTGAGACTGTATGGTGCCGCCGCTCAGTTCCGCAACGCGCTGGACGGTACGGAACAACAGTGGCTGAATGTGCAGCTTCGCCAGGCCAGTCTGACCGGGCTGTCGCAGGCGCTGGTGATGCTGATGGGAGGCATTGCCGTCACCCTGATGCTGTGGCTGAGTGCCGCAGGCATCGGCGGCGATCCTCATCCCGGCGCGTATATTGCACTGTTTGTATTCTGTGCGCTGGCCGCTTTTGAAGCACTGGGGCCGGTGGGCACCGCTTTCCAGCATCTGGGGCATGTTATTGCCTCAGCACAGCGGGTAACGCAAATCATCGAGCAAGAACCGGCGGTAACCTTTACGGCAACGTCACCGCAGAACGCAGGCGGCGCAGCGGTAACGCTGCGTGACGTCAGTTTCCGCTATGCCAGTAGCGATCCGCTGGCGCTGGACAGCGTTTCTCTGGATATTGCATCCGGTGAGCACATCGCACTGCTGGGCCGAACCGGCTGCGGAAAATCCACGCTGCTGCAGCTGTTAACCCGCGCATGGGACCCGCAACAGGGTGAGATCGTGCTGAATGGTATCCCACTCACTAACTGGAGTGAGGCCGACTTGCGGAGCCGCACCAGCGTGGTGACTCAGCGCGTTCATCTGTTTACCAGTACGCTGCGCGACAACCTGCTGCTTGCTGCACCGAATGCCAGCGATGAAGAACTCAGCACCGCTCTGCATCAGGTCGGGCTGGATAAGCTCCTGGATAATGAACAGGGGCTAAATGCATGGCTGGGTGAAGGCGGTCGCCAGCTGTCAGGCGGTGAGCTGCGGCGTCTTGGTCTTGCCCGGGCGCTGCTGCACAACGGTGACCTTCTGCTCCTGGATGAACCGACCGAGGGGCTGGATGCCGAGACCGAGCAGCAAATACTGTCACTGCTACGTAAAGTGTCGAAGGGTAAAACCCTGATCATGGTAACGCATCGCCTGCGTGGCCTGGCAAACTTTGATCGGATCTGCGTGATGGATAGCGGCAGGATCATCGAACAGGGCGATCATCAGAAATTAGTGGCGGATCGTGGCCGCTACTGGACATTTTTACAACGCTTTGCGCTATAGTCTTTAGCTCAGAAAACCTGCGGATATCACGATGCGTTTGATCCAGCTATCACGCGATTCGTTAAACTTCCCGCCGCCAGAAATGGCGCTGCGGGAACCTAACGGACTGTTGGCAATGGGGGGCGATCTCAGCTCCGCCCGCCTGCTTAATGCCTACCATCACGGTATTTTCCCCTGGTTTTCCCCGGGCGATCCGATTCTTTGGTGGTCACCTGACCCGCGTGCTGTACTGCTCCCGGGGGAATTTCACCTCAGCCGCAGTATGAAGCGTTTTCATCATAAATCCCCCTACACCGTTACGCTTAATCAGCGATTTTCCGACGTTGTAGCAGGCTGTGCAGCCGAACGTGATGAAGGCACCTGGATTACCCCGGAGGTCAGGCAGGCCTGGCAATTATTACATTCTCAGGGCTATGCACACTCGGTTGAAGTCTGGTTCGGGGACGAGCTGGTCGGCGGTATGTACGGCCTGGCGCTGGGGCAGATTTTTTGCGGTGAATCGATGTTCAGCCGCAGCGAGAATGCGTCTAAAACGGCTCTGCTGATATTCAGCCGCTGGTTTCAGCAGCAGGGTGGGCAATTAATTGACTGCCAGATACTTAATCCTCATACCGCTTCGCTGGGTGCCAGGGAAATATCCCGCGCCAGCTATTTGCAATACGTAGAAAATTACGCCAGGCAGGCACTTTTACCCGACTGCTGGCGGCCAAAGCGGCTTTTTTAGACCCTGACGCTGATGTTTTCCAGCACCCGGCGAATAAAAGTGATATAATCCCCGGCGTTTGGTATGTCGTCCGCTTTTCACCGGTACAAGATGGTGATGCGGAATCCCAGGCTGGGAATCTCAACGCACCTGTCAGAACTGTTTTTCATCGTGCGACAAAGCTGATTTAAACAGATTCTTAGCCCGCTGTTCCCCCACGCAGACGCTATTCAATACGACTTATTCGTAACTTTTCTGTGCTTAAATGGCATGAGAGGAGTTGATGTGGGTGATGAAATCATCTGCAATTCTTTACTTAATACGTGAAATTCGGCATTATCTTGCCGGTTCAAAACTAAGGTAGTCCACCTAGAGGATTCGATGGCCAAAGAAGACAATATTGAAATGCAGGGTACCGTACTTGATACGTTACCTAACACCATGTTCCGCGTTGAATTGGAAAACGGTCACGTGGTTACCGCTCATATCTCCGGTAAAATGCGCAAAAACTATATCCGCATCCTGACGGGTGACAAAGTCACTGTAGAGCTGACCCCGTACGACCTGAGCAAAGGCCGCATTGTCTTCCGTAGTCGCTGATTAGCCCCATTCCGTTGCTGCCCGCAGAATTCTGCCTGGCAGCAACCATTAAAAAGGCCGGATAATTATCCGGCCTTTATTTTATCTACTGAACTGAACCGTTAGTGTACGGTCCCTTCCGCTTTACGCTTCTCAGCGCTGAGGAAGTGATAGGTCAGCTGATTCTTCTCTTTGTCCAGTCCAACGGATACCGAACCGCCGTCAACCAGCGAGCCGAACAGCAACTCGTTCGCCAGCGGTTTTTTCAGGTTCTCCTGAACGGCACGGGCCATCGGACGGGCACCCATCGCTTTGTCATAGCCTTTATCCGCCAGCCATTCCCTTGCATCATCGCTGACTTCCAGCGATACGCCTTTCGGGTCCAGCTGTGCCTGCAGCTCAACGATAAACTTATCGACAACCTGATGGATCACCACGCGATCCAGGTGTTTGAACCAGATAATGTTATCGAGACGGTTACGGAACTCCGGCGTAAAGATCTTTTTGATCTCTTCCATCGCATCAGTGCTGTTATCCTGCTGGATCAGGCCGATCGATTTACGTTCGGTTTCCCGCACCCCGGCGTTGGTGGTCATCACCAGCACGACGTTACGGAAGTCCGCCTTACGGCCGTTGTTATCGGTCAGCATGCCGTTGTCCATCACCTGCAACAGCAGGTTAAAGACATCCGGGTGGGCCTTCTCGATTTCATCCAGCAGCACCACAGCGTGCGGATGCTTAATCACCGCATCGGTCAGCAGGCCACCCTGATCGAAGCCAACGTAGCCCGGAGGCGCACCGATCAGACGGCTGACGGTGTGGCGTTCCATATACTCGGACATATCAAAGCGCAACAGTTCAATGCCCAGCGCACGGGCCAGCTGAACCGTAACTTCGGTTTTACCGACACCGGTTGGCCCGGCAAACAGGAATGAACCTACCGGCTTGCGATCCTGACCCAGACCCGCGCGGCTCATCTTGATCGCCTCGGTCAACGCTTCGATAGCGTTATCCTGACCGAACACCAGCATTTTCAGGCGGTCGCCGAGCGTTTTCAGCGTATCGCGATCGCTGGCAGAAACGCTTTTTTCCGGAATGCGTGCAATGCGTGCCACAACACTTTCGATATCCGCCACGTTAACGGTTTTCTTGCGTTTGCTGGCTGGCATCAGACGTGCACGCGCACCGGCTTCATCAATCACGTCAATCGCCTTATCAGGCAGATGACGATCGTTGATGTACTTCACCGCCAGCTCCACGGCTGCACGCACGGCTTTCGCCGTATAGCGAACATCGTGGTGCGCTTCATACTTCGGCTTCAGCCCGTTAAGGATCTGCACCGTTTCTTCAACCGTAGGCTCAGTGATATCAATTTTCTGGAAGCGACGCGCCAGCGCACGATCCTTCTCAAAGATATTGCTGAATTCCTGATAGGTGGTTGAGCCCATCACCCGAATCTTGCCGCTTGAAAGCAGCGGTTTGATCAGATTAGCCGCATCAGCCTGGCCACCGGAAGCCGCACCTGCACCAATGATGGTGTGGATCTCATCGATAAACAGAATACTGCTGGTGTCCTGCTCAAGCTGCTTCAGCAACGCTTTAAAACGCTTCTCGAAATCGCCACGGTATTTAGTACCCGCCAGCAGTGAACCGATATCCAGCGAATAGATGGTGCACTCTTTCATGACTTCCGGCACATCACCCTGCACGATACGCCATGCCAGACCTTCGGCAATCGCGGTTTTACCTACACCGGACTCACCCACCAGCAGCGGGTTATTTTTCCGGCGACGGCACAGTACCTGGATGGCGCGCTCCAGCTCTTTATCGCGGCCGATCAGGGGATCGATGCCCCCGACACGGGCAAGCTGGTTAAGGTTGGTGGTGAAGTTTTCCATACGTTCCTCCCCGCCTGCTTGCTCTTCGTTAACCGGATTTTCTGCGCTGGATGACGGGCCTGGCTCATCTTTACGCGTGCCGTGAGAAATAAAGTTCACCACATCAAGGCGGCTGACTTCATGTTTGCGCAGCAGATAAGCTGCCTGCGACTCCTGCTCGCTAAAAATAGCGACCAGTACGTTTGCGCCAGCCACTTCACTACGGCCTGATGACTGGACATGGAATACTGCACGCTGCAGTACGCGCTGGAAGCTGAGCGTAGGTTGTGTATCACGCTCTTCTTCGCTGACCGGCAGAACCGGGGTGGTTTGTTCGATAAACGCTTCAAGCTCCTGACGGAGCGCCACGATATCGACACTGCAGGCTTCCAGTGCCTCTCTGGCCGACGGGTTACTGAGCAACGCCAGTAACAAATGCTCGACGGTCATAAACTCATGTCGGTGCTCGCGCGCTCTGGCGAAAGCCATATTTAAACTGAGTTCCAGTTCTTGATTGAGCATAGGCACCTCCCCCAATAGATCGCCTTATTCAGGCTTTTTCCAGCGTACATAGCAACGGATGCTCGTTTTCCCTGGCATACTTGTTCACGTGTGCCACTTTGGTTTCTGCAACTTCGGCGGTAAATACGCCACAGATCGCCTTCCCCTGGTAATGCACCGTAAGCATCAGTTGCGTTGCACGTTCAACATCATAAGAAAAGAACTTTTGCAGTACGTCAATAACAAATTCCATAGGCGTATAGTCATCGTTGTGCAGAATGACCTTATACATGGAGGGCGGCTTAAGTTCCTCGCGAACTTTGTCATCCGCAAGCTGTTCAAAATTAAGCCAGTCGTTAGTCTTTCCCATACATATCCAGTGTGATCAACATTACTTACTTCTGCCAGATTAACATCATTCAGGTTATGTTTTACATGACCAAAATGTTGTGCAATATCGTTGATATTGTGAACAAAAGGTAACATTCGCGACCTTCATCACAAAATTCGCAATAGCGTTAACTACCTCAAATTTTGATGATTTTGTCCCTGAGTGCACCGCTCGTTTGCTTGACCGGCCCTGCTAATTCTCTACAGTACTCAAACAGGCTGAATGTGTTTTAAACAGCCATCGGGCGCATTGCCTGATATTTCCCCACCAATTTTGAATGTCTTGCGAGGGATGTAGAAGCATGGAGACGGGTACTGTTAAATGGTTTAATAACGCCAAAGGCTTCGGTTTCATCTGCCCGGTAGGGGGTGGCGACGATATCTTCGCGCACTACTCAACGATTCAGATGGATGGATACAGAACGCTGAAAGCCGGGCAACAAGTCCAGTTTGATGTGCATCAGGGGCCAAAAGGCAATCATGCCAGCCTGATCGTCCCTGTGGAAACGGCAGTCGCGGTAAGCGCCTGACCTTTCTAACTCATTCTGTACAACCCTGCGACAAAATGCCAGCCAGCGATGCTGGCATTTTTATGCGATAACTGCACAACGGTATTAATATTGGGCTGAATAGTCGCTTTTCAACCCGCCACCGCGCCCGTTTTCCTTCAGTCCGCCTTCCCTCTTGCCAGCCACTGCACGCGGGCAAACATTTTACGCAACAGCGGCGGAATCGCCTCAGTGCCGCGAACGGCAGCCTCTTCCGCCACCGCAATTGCCAGGTCAGGCTTTGACGAATGGGAGATGGCTTTGACGATAACCCGCCGCAGGTTCATCGGCACGCCCTCGGGTAAACGCGCTACACGATGATATACCGCCGAGAATCCCTGCCTGTACAGGAAATGCTCCATATCCAGTGCGGGTAATTGCGTCAGATAGTTCGCTTCATGTTCTTCTGCTGATATCTGACTGCGCGCCGTGGCGGCATATTTTTTCCCGGCTTCGTCGCCATCGGTCAGCACGTGCCACTCAATGCCCATGCGTCGGGCAAATTTCAGCAGCGGTTTCAGCCCCGACTGTGCAAACTCGATGACTTTGATCCCTTCAGCGGCAAAATGATAATTGCACTGCCGCGCCAGCTCATTCATCACCCAGACTTCCGTTTCGCCCTCCACCAGCAGCCAGCAGCGGGCAAACAGCGCCGAGGGCCGGTTCAGGCGAATATGGAAGGCAATACGCCGTGCGTCTTCACTGCTCAGTCCGCTCTCACCCAGTCGCCAGGCGGCAACCCGCCCGCTGTCGCGCACCAGACGGCAAACATGTTCAACCGGCACCTGCGCCAGCAGCTCACCGGAGTTGGTCGTGGCAATCTGCTGCAGCGGCAGCACCGCAAGCAGCTCCTGTGCTACCGCCAGCATAATAGGATGAAGCCGCGTTTCAGGATCTTCCAGCAGCAGCAGCGGCCGCGCCTGCGGTGCAAGCTGCTGAACGCCGCGAACCTGCACCAGCTGTGCAAACATCTGTAGCAGGATCAGCCGCCGGCTGCGGCTGTCGGCGGCCACAATCATCTGATTGATTTCGGCCAGATGCCGCCAGCCAAGCCGGGAAGCACGATGATGATGAGGTGCCCGCTTTTGCGGCACATCATCCACGGACTGCTGCCAGGAGAAATAGTGCTCCAGCAGCTGTTGCAGCGTGCCCAGCCCCTGCTGGAGCGCGCTGTCAGTAAGATTTTGCGGTCGGGAAACCACGTCGCGCGTCAGATCGCTTATCTGGCTGACCAGCTCACCAAACTGCCGCTCTCCTGCCTCGGCAATCGCTTCACGCGGCAGACGTCGGCTAAAGCGCGCATCCCGTAACCTCAGTACCGGATGCAGCTGTATCAGCAATTTCACCCGCTCATTGCAGGCGCTGCCTTCCAGCAGCGGCAGCCCTTCACTATCGATAAACTGGCGTCGCGTCGTCACACGATCGTTGGCCTGTAAACGCCCTTCAAAGCGTAATCTGATCCGCTGAAGACGATCGTCTCCTTTACGCCACAACGACGAATAACGCTGATAGCGATCGGACTGCACATCGCCCTGCTCCTCGCGCCAGGTAAAGGTTGCATACAGACGTTGCTCGCGGCTTTGTTGCTCCCCTGGCGGATAATAGAAATCATGCGGGGTAAACTGATACAGCTCCTGCTGCGGCGCTAACAGCAGCGACAGTACATCCAGCAGGCTGGATTTACCCCAGGCATTCTCACCAATCAGTACATTGTGCTGTTCCAGCGGCAGCACCAGTCGACTCAGGCCACGAAAGCCCATGACGTCAATTTGTTCCAGAATCATATCCGCCTCAACTCGTCCGTTTTAATGAGAATGGTCGGCGGACAGCGTCAGGTCAAGGCTCGTAATGCAGATTACTATTATTTCCATTTGCGCATGAATTTGAGCCAGATCAAGTCGATACCTGATTAACCCGGCTGGAGCTTGCAATCATCGGCTGCACGATCTTTTATAAGGTGCATTTAAAATACATCTTATAAGGATGAGATCATGTTTTGTATTCAATGTGAGCAAACAATGCGTACGCCAGCCGGTGACGGCTGCGCCTATGCACAGGGCATGTGTGGTAAAACGGCGGAAACGTCCGATCTGCAGGATCTGCTGGTCGCCGTACTGCAGGGCCTGTCGGCGTGGGCGCTGGAAGCACGTAGTCTGGGCATCATCGATCACCAGGTCGACAGCTTTTCACCCCGCGCCTTCTTCTCCACGCTGACCAACGTCAACTTTGATTCCCATCGTATTATCGATTACGCCTTCGAAGCGATTCGCCTGCGTGAGGATTTGCGCCAGCGCTGCGAGCTGGTGGCCGGAAACGCGGCACCGCATCATCCGCTGGCAAATCTGCGGCTGGAAAGCCACGACGTCAGCGTTCTGCAACAGCAGGCGGCGAAGTTTGCCCTGCGGGATGCGAACACCCACCCCGATGTCCTCGGCTTACGCCTGCTGAATCTGTACGGTCTGAAAGGCGCAGCGGCCTATATGGAGCATGCTCACGTACACGGTCGTTTCGACAATGACGTCTACGCCCATTATCACCAGATCATGGCCTGGCTCGGCACCCAGCCGAACGACAGCGCGAAACTGGTCGACTGCGCGATGCAAATCGGCAAGATGAACTTCACCATTATGGGCATGCTGGATGAAGCACAAACCAGCGTTTACGGCGACCCGCAGCCTACGACGGTGAACGTCCGCCCGGTTGCCGGTAAAGCAATTTTGATTTCCGGCCACGATTTGAAAGACCTCCAGCTGCTGCTGGAACAAACCGCAGGCAAGGGCATCAACATCTATACCCACGGCGAGATGCTGCCCGCTCACGGCTACCCGGAACTGAAAAAACACCCGCATCTGGTCGGAAACTACGGCAGCGGCTGGCAAAATCAGCAGACCGAGTTTGCCCGTTTCCCCGGCCCGGTCATCATGACTTCCAACTGCATCATCGATCCCTCCGTTGGCGACTACCAACAGCGCATCTGGACCCGCAGCATCGTTGGCTGGCCGGGCGTGAACCACATTACAGGTGATGATTTCACTGCCGTTATCCATCAGGCGCTGTCGATGGCCGGATTCCCTTACAGTGAAATTCCCCATGAGATCACCGTCGGATTTGGCCGAAAAGTGTTACAGGATGCGTGCGACAGCGTTATAGACCTGGTCAGCCGTAAAAAACTGCGTCACGTCTTTGTGATTGGCGGCTGTGACGGCAGCCGCGACCAGCGCAGCTATTACACCGAACTGGCGCTGGCAGCCCCGAAAGACGCGCTGATTATGACGCTCGGCTGCGGCAAGTATCGCTTTAACAAGCTCGACTTCGGCACCATCGAAGGGCTACCCCGCCTGCTGGACGTCGGCCAGTGCAACGACAGCTACTCGGCAATTATGCTGGCGGTGAAGCTGGCCGAAAAACTTAACTGCGGGGTGAACGATCTGCCGCTGTCGCTGATGCTCTCCTGGTTTGAGCAGAAGGCCATCGTGGTGCTGCTGACGCTGCTGGCGCTGGGGGTTAAGAATGTGCGCACCGGCCCAACCGTTCCGGCATTCCTGACAGAAAACCTGCTGACCATCCTCAACGAACAGTTTGGCCTGATGCCGGTCAACACTGCCGAACAGGATATGGCTATCGCGCTGGGCGAAGAGGTATAAATCATGGACATGCATCCCCTGTGTCAGTGGCGGATGCAGGTTCATCACCTGCATCAGGAAACGCCAGATGTCTGGACCATCGCGCTGATTAACCACGATTTTTATCGCTGGCAGGCAGGACAGTATGCACTGGTCAGCATTGCGGGCAGCGATGAACTCCGCGCCTATACCCTCTCCTCGACGCCCGGACAAAGCGCGCTGATTACGCTGACCGTACGCCATATTGCCGAGGGCAAAGGCTCAGGCTGGCTGACGCAGCAGCTGAAACCGGGCGATCACCTCTGGCTGTCCGATCCGCAGGGCGAATTCAGCTGTGAAAAGTATCCGGCCGCAAACTATCTGTTTCTGGCCGCGGGCTGCGGCATCACGCCGGTGATGTCAATGTGCCGCTGGCTGCGGCAGCATCGGCCGGAATGCAGCGTGCGGTTGATTTACAGTGTGCGTTCCGCCAGCGATGTGATCTTTGCCGGTGAACTGGCCGCCATGCAGCCCTGGCTGAAACTGACCGTAGTAGCGGAAAATCAGCCCGCAGCGAACATGCTGGCAGGTCGCCTGGACCGCGATCGCCTTGCCGCAATCGCACCGGATATTGCTGACGCCACGGTGATGATCTGCGGACCTCAGCCCTATATGGATCTGATGGAGAGCGATGCCGCCGCGCTGGGTGCCAGGCAAATACTGACAGAACGGTTTACACCCGTTGCCGCTACTGAGCATGTTGAACCAGCCTCCGAAGCAGGCGCTACTCTGACCATCAGCGGCCCGCCGCTCGCTGCTGCGGCACCGTTCCCCGCTGGCTGGTCACTGCTGGCCGCCATGGAAGCCCATCATCTGCCGGTCACCGCCGTATGCCGGGCGGGCGTTTGCGGCTGCTGTAAAACGCGCGTTGCCAGCGGTAACTACACAACCAGCAGCACGCTGACGCTCAGCGATGCCGAGATCGCCCAGGGTTACGTGCTGGCGTGCAGTTGCCAGCCAAACAGCGATATTGTTATTGGCTAACTCACCGCGTGTGAAACAGCTTGTTGCACACGCTTTCCCGATCCTGTTCGTCTTCAACTATGCTTTTGCCAGGAATTAATCACGGTATTTTAATTCGATCGTGCTGAACGAGGAGGAAAGCATGAAGCAAACTGTTGCGGCACTGGTCGCAAAAACCCTTGAAAGTGCAGGAGTAAAGCGCATCTGGGGCGTGACCGGTGACTCGCTTAATGGACTGAGCGACAGCCTTAATAAGATGGGAACCATTCGCTGGATGCCCACCCGCCATGAAGAGGTCGCGGCTTTTGCTGCCGGGGCAGAAGCGCATCTTACCGGTGAACTGGCGGTCTGTGCCGGTTCCTGCGGGCCGGGTAACCTGCATCTGATCAATGGCCTGTTTGACTGTCATCGCAACCATGTTCCGGTGCTGGCCATTGCCGCACATATCCCCTCAAGCGAAATCGGCAGCAACTATTTCCAGGAAACCCATCCGCAGGAGCTGTTCCGCGAATGCAGCCACTACTGCGAGCTGGTCTCCAATCCCGAACAGCTGCCGCAGGTACTCGGTATTGCAATGCGTAAAGCGATACTCAACCGGGGCGTCTCGGTGGTGGTTCTGCCGGGTGACGTCGCCCTTCAGCCCGCTCCGGAGGGTGCCAGCGGTGACTGGTACCCGCCGCAGCAGCCGCTGGTGCGCCCTACGGCCGGGCAGCTCTCCGCGCTGGCTGAAAAACTTAACGCCGCCAGCAATATTACCCTGCTGTGCGGCAGCGGCTGCGCCGGAGCCCATGCCGAGGTGGTGAAACTGGCCGAAACCCTGAAAGCGCCGGTTGTTCACGCCCTGCGCGGTAAAGAACACATTGAGTATGACAACCCCTATGATGTCGGTATGACCGGACTGATCGGTTTTTCATCGGGATATCACGCGATGATGAATGCCGATACGCTGGTGGTGCTCGGCAGCCAGTTCCCCTATCGCGCGTTTTATCCGCCTGAAGCACAGATTATTCAGATTGATATCAATCCAGGCAGCCTTGGCAGCCACAGCCATGTGAATATGGCGCTGGTGGGCGATATCAAAGCCACGCTGAGCGAGCTTCTGCCGCAGCTCAGCGTAAAAAGCGAGCGACGGTTCCTGGACAAAGCCCTGGAGCACTATGCGAGGACCCGCAAAGATCTCGACGATCTGGCCACCGCCAACGATAAACAGGCGATCCACCCGCAGTATCTGGCGCAGCAGGTCAGTCGGTTCGCCGCTGACGATGCCATATTCAGCTGTGACGTCGGTACGCCAACCGTGTGGGCTGCCCGCTATCTGAAAATGAATGGCAAGCGTCGCCTGCTGGGATCGTTCAGCCACGGTTCCATGGCTAACGCCATGCCGCAGGCGCTGGGCGCGCAGGCCATCGATCCACAGCGGCAGGTTATCGCTCTGTGCGGCGACGGCGGATTCAGCATGCTGATGGGCGATTTTCTTTCGCTGGCCCAGCTCAAACTGCCGGTGAAAATCGTGGTGTTTAATAACAGCGTGCTGGGCTTTGTGGCGATGGAAATGAAAGCCGGAGGCTATATGACCGACGGCACCGAACTGCATAATCCTAACTTTGCGGCAATCGCCGAAGCCTGCGGCGTTAAAGGAATTCGTGTGGAGCGAGCCTCCGACCTTGATGATGCACTGCAACAGGCATTTGCACACGATGGCCCGGCCCTTGTGGATGTGGTGACCGCCAAAGAAGAACTGGCAATGCCGCCGGAGATTAAAATGGAACAGGCCAAAGGATTCAGCCTGTACATGCTGCGGGCGATTATCAACGGCCGTGGCGATGAAGTGGTCGAACTGGCAAAAACTAACTGGCTGAGGTAAAAAAGGATTGTCTTTTTTTCGGGCGCTGCGGCGCCCGTTTTCATGAGTAGAGGAGAGCAAATGTGATCGATCTGCGTAGTGATACCGTAACACGCCCGAGCCAGGCAATGCTGGCAGCAATGATGACCGCTGAAACCGGTGATGATGTCTATGGTGATGACCCGACGGTAAATCTGCTGGAGGCGGAAGCCGCAGCGCTCAGCGGCAAAGAGGCGGCGCTGTTTCTGCCCACCGGCACTCAGGCAAATCTGGTGGCGTTGCTCTGCCATTGCCAGCGCGGCGAAGAATACATCGTCGGCCAGCTGGCCCATAACTACAAATATGAAGCGGGTGGAGCTGCAGTGCTTGGCAGCATCCAGCCACAGCCGATTTTAGCCGCCGGTGACGGCACGCTGCCGCTGGATGTGGTCGCACAGTTTATTAAACCAGACGACCTGCATTTCGCCATCACCCGCCTGCTAAGCCTGGAGAATACCCATAACGGCAAAGTGCTGCCGCTGAGCTATCTGCAACAGGCGTGGGAATTCACCCGCCAGCGCGGGCTGGCACTGCATATTGACGGTGCACGCATCTTTAATGCTGCGGTGGCGTTGAACGTGCCGCTGGAAGAAATCAGCCGCTACTGCGACACCTTAACCATCTGCCTGTCTAAAGGGCTGGGTGCGCCGGTCGGTTCCCTGCTGTGCGGCAGTGCGGAATTTATCCAGCGCGCACGCCGCTGGCGGAAAATGACCGGCGGCGGCCTGCGCCAGGCGGGTATCCTCGCCGCAGCCGGGCGCTATGCGCTGCAAAACAACGTTGAACGCCTGCGGGAAGATCATGATAACGCGGCCTGGCTGGCCGGTGCGCTGCGTGAAATCGGCGTGGACGTTACCCGTCACGACACCAATATGCTGTTCCTGCGCCTGCCGGAAGATCAGATTGCCGCGCTGGGGCCGTGGATGCGCGAGCGCGGCATTCTGCTCAGCCCGGGGGCTGTAACACGGCTGGTGACCCATCTGGATGTCAATCGCGATGCGCTGCAAACCCTCGTCAAAGCATGGCAGGCATTTTTGGCACAATATTGATTAACCCCAGGCCAGGCGATATTGCTGCCGGTATGAGGGACGCTGAACGGGCCAGTACAAGCCCGTCCAGTATCCGGCCGTATTAACCCGAACCCGTCCCATATTTTTCAATCAGCGCCGAAGCAATAGCTTCCGTTTCCGCATCGGCAAAGCCGCGATAGTCGCTCTGGCGAAAGTGCATCTGGAACGCCGCGATCAGCACCTGCTGCTGGTACGGTGTCATCTGCGGAGTGACCTCATAACCGTAGCTTGCCAGCAGGCCAAGCAGCTTACTTTTATCTACCCGCTGGGCGGGTGAGCGGTTGCCGAGATAAAACGCGACCCGGTCAGCATCGGGCCAGGCGCCAACACCCTGCTCCGCCAGCCACTGCCAGGGAAACATCGGGCCGGGGTCCTGCTTACGCATCGGCGCAATATCGCTGTGCGCCACCACATCCTGCGGACGAATGCCGTAGCGCTGCACAATATCGCGAGCCAGCGGCAGCAGTGCAGCCATTTGTGAAGGGGGAAACGGAGCAAAAACCATCTCTTTCCCCACCCGTCGCCAGCCGGGGTTTTCCAGTTCAATACCAATCGAGGTGTCATTAAGCCGCGTGGCTCCCTGCCAGTAGCTGATTCCCGCATGCCACGCCAGCATCGATTCCGGCACCAGCCGCCAGACCAGTGGTTGCCCATCATATTTCGGGGGGGATGCTGGCAGCAGATAGTGCGCACTCACCGAGTGGTTAGTCAGCGTATTGAGTGAAGGGGAAAAATCACCTGCGGTATAGTGGATAACCAGCACTTTAATACGCGGACGTGCGCCCCAGGCCTCCTGGCGGGTATCCACCGTATATCCCTTCTGTTCATGCAGCCCCTGCGGCGTAACAGAGGTCAGCAAATAGATTGCCAGCAGTACCAGCAGTGGGCGAATAAAGGACAGCGGGGTCATGGGCGGCTCAGCTTCACCGCGGTGCCGCTAATCAGAATCATCAGCATATTGTCCTTACCGACGCTCTCATAACCAATATGGACGCCAACCACGGCATCAGCCCCCATTGCTTTTGCCTGTTTTTCCAGGTCTTCAAAAGCAATTTTACGTCCTTTAGCCAGCTCTTTCTCAAAAGAGCCCACTCGACCACCCACGATGTCGCGTATTCCCGCAAAAAAATCACGGAAGATGTTCACGCCCAGGATCACCTCTGAGGTAACAACGCCACAATAGTCAGCGATCGGGCTCCCTTCCAGCGTTGGGGTAGTGGAAAATTTCATGTATCTCTCCTTGTAACAATTACAACGCTCTTACTGTGAAGAAGAGCAAATGCCGTCGGTGGTAAAAGCATTCAAGCAGAACAATAAGGAAATCAAGATGAAATACCAAGTCTTTGCTGCTGTTATTCCACTGACTATACTACTCAGCGCCTGTACCACTGTCGAACCCGCTTATAAGGATATCGGTTCACGTGATGCTCCCTGTATTAGCGGCGGGCCGGACCAGGTCGCCCAGCAGTTCTACGATATGCGCCTAGAGCAACCTTCCTTCGGCGTTCCCGATAAGCAACAGCTGGCTAAATATCGTCCCTGGCTCAGCGGGCCGCTTTATGATGATTTACTGAAAGCCAGCCGAGAGAAATCGCCTAAAACTCCACTGCGGGGAGACTTGTTCAGCAGCCGCTCTGCGGGAGCAACCAGCGCCAGCGTGAACGACTCATCCACTATCCCCAATACCGATGCGCGTAATATTGCCCTGCGGGTGAATCTCAGCCATACCGGAAAGCCGGAAGTTCTATGGCAGGATGAAATCCTGATGGCGCGGGAAGGCACCTGCTGGACCGTGGACGACATACGCTACCTCGGCCCCGTTCCCCATATTACCGGTGGTTCACTGCGCCAGCGGTTCGAAGAGTGACCAATCCTTCCGTGCCGTCAGACCCGGCGGCACGATCTCACTCACACATTTGCATAACAACAGCAAAGCTTTTCATGTTAAACAGCAACATTGCCCTATCTTGTGCTACGCTTTAATCACCTCGCCAACAATTATAAATTTTAACGCACGATGATTGCATAACTATTCTGTCGACGTTAAGATTTGCGGCATCAATTGCTATTCACTTTTTGCGCATGAGTATTCAACTAAACGGTATTAACTGCTATTACGGTGCCCACCAGGCGCTATTTGACATACAGCTGGCGTGCCCGCAGGGCGAAACGCTGGTTCTGCTGGGGCCAAGCGGTGCCGGGAAAAGCTCACTTCTGCGCGTGCTGAATCTGCTCGAAATGCCGCGTTCCGGAACGCTTGATATCGCCGGTAATCACTTCAACTTCAGCAAGCCACCAACTGAAAGTGCCATTCGTGAACTACGGCAGAACGTCGGTATGGTCTTCCAGCAGTATAATCTCTGGCCGCATCTGACCGTCACGCAGAATCTGATTGAAGCGCCTTGCCGCGTGCTGGGGCTGAGTAAAGAACAGGCCCATGAACGGGCCAGTAAACTGCTCGATCGCCTGCGCCTGACACCCTTTGCCGATCGCTTTCCACTGCATCTTTCCGGTGGTCAACAGCAGCGCGTGGCCATTGCTCGCGCGCTGATGATGGAGCCGGCGGTATTGCTGTTCGATGAACCAACCGCAGCACTGGACCCGGAAATTACCGCACAGATTGTCAGCATTATTCGCGAACTGGCGGAAACCAATATCACTCAGGTTATCGTCACCCACGAGGTGGAAGTCGCGCGTAAAACCGCCAGCCGCGTGGTGTACATGGAAAATGGGTACATCGTCGAACAGGGCGATGCCAGCCGCTTTACACAGCCGCAAACCGAGGCGTTTGCAAATTACCTTTCGCACTAACGCAGGACATAATGATGAAAAAAGTTGTACTTGCCGCACTTTTAGCCACCATCAGCCTGGGAGCAAGCGCTGCCCAGACCATTCGTTTTGCGACAGAAGCGTCCTACCCTCCGTTTGAGTTTGTTGACGCCGACAACAAGATCCAGGGATTTGATGTCGATCTGGCTAACGCACTGTGCCGTGAAATCGGTGCAGAATGTACCTTCAGCAACCAGGCTTTTGACAGCCTGATCCCCAGCCTGAAATTCCGTCGCTTTGATGCGGTAATGGCCGGTATGGACATCACGCCAGAGCGTGAAAAGCAGGTCCTGTTTACCAACCCTTACTACGACAACTCCGCGCTGTTCGTGGTGCAGAAAGGTAAAGTTGCCAGCATCGACGCCCTGAAAGGCAAACGCGTTGGCGTGCAGAACGGCACCACGCACCAGAAATACCTCAGCGAAAAACAGGCTGATATTCAACTGGTCCCTTACGACAGCTATCAAAACGCCATCCTCGATCTGAAAAATGGCCGCATCGACGCGGTATTTGGTGATACCGCGGTGGTTAACGAGTGGCTGAAACAGAACCCGAACCTGGCCGCGCTGGGTGAGAAAGTGACCGATAAGTCTTACTTCGGTACCGGCCTGGGCATCGCCGTTCGTCAGGGCAATACCGAGCTGCAGGGCAAATTCAATGCGGCGCTGGACAAGGTGAAAGCCGACGGCACCTATAAAACTATCTACAGCAAGTGGTTTCAGCAGTAATTAATGAGCGAATTTTATTCTCTTGCCAGCGCCGCCGGGATGACCGTCGGCCTTGCCGTTTGCGCTTTGGTGGTCGGGTTGGCTCTCGCGATGGTTTTCGCCGTGTGGGAATCCGCGCGCTGGCGGCCGCTGGCGTTTCTGGGCACGCTGCTGGTTACCCTGTTTCGCGGGCTGCCGGAAATTCTTGTGGTGCTGTTTATCTACTTTGGCGCCTCGCAGCTGCTGCTGACGCTCTCGGATGGCTTCACCCTGAATCTCGGCGTGGTGCAGATCCCGATTCAGGTCACCATTGAAAACTTTGACGTCAGCCCGTTCCTGTGCGGCGTGATTGCGCTGGCTATCCTCTACTCTGCCTATGCTTCACAAACCCTGCGCGGCGCGCTGAAAGCGGTGCCTGCTGGCCAGTGGGAATCCGGCCAGGCGCTGGGAATGAAAAAAGCGGCGATATTCTTCCGGTTAATCATGCCGCAAATGTGGCGACACGCCCTGCCCGGTTTAGGCAACCAGTGGCTGGTGCTGCTCAAGGATACCGCACTGGTTTCACTGATTAGCGTGAACGATATTATGCTGCAGACCAAAAGCATTGCCACCCGTACCCAGGAGCCGTTTACCTGGTACGTTATTGCGGCGGCGATTTATCTGCTAATCACCCTGTTCAGTCAGCAGGTGCTGAAGCGTATTGAACTGCGCACGACGCGCTTTGAGCGCGGAGATTCCTGATGCTGAGTTACTTCCCCGAACTGCTTAAAGGGCTGCAAACCAGCCTGACGCTTACCGTGGCATCGCTGCTGCTGGCACTCCTGCTGGCGCTGATCTTCACGGTGATTCTGGCATTGAAGGTGCCGGTTCTCAGCCTGATTACCCGTGGCTATATCACACTGTTTACCGGTACGCCGCTGCTGGTGCAAATATTCCTGATTTACTACGGCCCGGGCCAGTTTCCTTCCATACAAAATATTCCCTGGCTATGGCATTTACTGTCACAGCCGTGGCTGTGTGCCCTGCTGGCGCTGTCGTTAAACAGTGCCGCCTACACCACGCTGCTGTTCCACGGTGCCGTGCGGGCAATCCCTGCCGGGCAGTGGCAATCTTGTGCGGCTCTGGGCATGAACCGCAAGGATACGCTGCGCATTTTGCTGCCGTATGCCTTTAAGCGCGCCCTCTCCTCTTATTCGAACGAGGTGGTGCTGGTGTTTAAGAGTACCTCGCTGGCTTACACCATTACGCTGATGGAAGTGATGGGCCACGGGCAGCTGCTGTACGGCCGAACCTATGACGTGACGGTGTTTGCCGCCGCCGGGGTAATTTATCTCATCGTCAATGGCTTGCTAACCTTGCTGATGCGGCTGATTGAACGCCGGGCATTAGCCTTTGAGCAGCGCAGCTGAGCGAACGATTTCTAAAAAAGGAACTGATAACATGAAAAAAATTATTCTGGCCACGGTTCTGGCCAGCATGACCTTTGGGGCTGTAGCCGCAGATAAAATTCGTTTTGCTTCCTCTGCTACCTATCCACCGTTTGAATCGCTGGACAGTGAGAATCAGATTGTTGGATTTGATATCGATCTGGCCAAAGCGCTGTGCGAAGAAATGAAAGCAGAATGTACCTTCACCAATAACCCGTTTGACAGCCTGGTTCCGGCCCTGAAGTTTCGCCGTTACGACGCCGTGATTTCCGGCATGGATATCACCCCGGAGCGCAGTCAGCAGGTCAGCTTCACCAAGCCTTACTACGCTAACTCCGCGATTCTGATTGCGCCAAAGGGTAAATTTACCGACCTTTCGCAGCTGAAAGGCAAACGCGTTGGTATGGAAAACGGCACCACGCATCAGAAGTATCTACAGGAGCAGCATCCTGAGATTACCGCCGTGGCCTATGACAGCTATCAGAACGCTATTCTGGACCTGAAAAATAACCGTCTGGACGGTATTTTCGGCGACAGCGCAGTGGTCAATCAGTGGCTGAAAACCAGTCCGAATCTTGGCACCGTGGGCAAGCACGTTACCGACAGCAGCTATTTTGGTACGGGCTTAGGGATTGCCGTGCGTAAGGATAACGCGGAGCTGCTGGCAAAACTGAATACCGCGCTGGATACGCTGCGCGCGAACGGCACGATTGAGAAAATTAATCAGCGCTGGTTCCCGGAGTAATGCGCAAACGGCAGGCGAATATCTCGCCTGCCCGCTTTATGCTTTCCGCTGTAACAGCGTCAGCACTTCGTAGTGCGCCGTATGCGGGAACATATCAAACAGCTGCACCTGCACAATACGATAGTCACTTAGCCGGGCAAGATCCGTTGCCATCGTCACCGCATTACAGCTGGAATAAAGTATCCACGGCGGTGCCATTCGGGTGAGATAGTCGCACAGCTCCGCACCGATACCGCGTCGTGGCGGATTCACCAGTACCAGCTCCGGCACGCTGCCCTCTCCGGTGGCAAATGCCGTTGAGTCCAGCGCCGCAAAATTCACCCGCGTTAACCCCATCAGTTCGGCGGAACGTTTCGCGCAAGCAATCGCTTCTTTACTGATCTCAATGCCGGTCAGCTGCATGTCCGGCGTGGCGCAGTGCAGGCCAAAGCCCCCGACGCCGCAGAACAGATCCCACATGCTGTTAACGCCTAATTCCGCCACCCAGCGGCGCGCGGTGGCATACAGCGATGCCGCCACTTCCGGGTTGGTCTGGAAAAAGCTCTGCGGCCGTATCCACAGCGGCACGTCATTGAGCTGCTCGGCCAGAGCCTGATTATCGGTAAGCGGGATCTCTTCATCCCCTTCGAGAATCGCCATCGGCACCGGCTGGATATTGGCGGAAATCGCCGCCAGCTGCGGTAACGTGCGCTGTAGTTCCGGCAGTGCGGCCTTAAGCTGCGCCAGCTTAGTGGTGGAGCGCAGCACAAAGCGCAGCATCAGCTCACCGCTGTAGCGGCTTTCCGTCAGTAGAATAAACTTCAGCTCGCCGCGACGGCGCGCAACGTTATAGGGCGTCAGCCCGGCGCGGGCAATAAACGGGCGCAGCGCGGCAAACACATCGGTAAAGCTGTCGGGATAAAGCGGGCAGTCACAGAGATCGACCGGCGTACCGTCGCGATGCAGCATACCGAGCAGCGGGCGCTCAACGCTGCCGCTGACCACCATTTTCGCCTTGTTACGGAATTTTTCCGGCGGAGAAATCACCGGCTCCAGCCAGTTTGCCACCGGCAGAGAAGCCATCAGCTGCTGCAGATGAGCCTGTTTTTGCGAAAGTTGCTGGGTGTACGGCGTTTCCAGCCACTGGCAGGATCGGCAACGACCGGCGTCGTAGAGCGCGCAATGCATGTTAAAGCCTGTTGATTGGGAGTGCGAAATGCAGGGCGACAGTATATACCCAAATTCGCGCCGGGTGCAGTCTCAGACGAAATGCGGCTCAGCGATAATAGTGTCGGCTGCTCACCGGCACAAACACTAACAGCAACACCAGCATATCCGGGAGTTTTTGGGCGATAAGCGAGCTGATAATACGGACGTTATCTTCGCCGCTGATGCTGAAAATCTCCGGATAGATCCCGGTTAGCGTTGCGACCATCATATACAGCAGCACAACCACCTGAGTGGCAAGGAACGTCCAGCGCCCCCAGTTCCGCCCACGGATCATGGCAATCGCGCAGCGCAGCTCAAGGAAGAAGATCAGCTGGCTGGCAATAAAAATTAAAGTGGAATCCCAGGATTGTGCGCTGCGGTGAATAAAGTTCATCACCTCTTCATAGCCCAGTTCATTGGCCAGAAGCAGCACGCTAAGCACACGGGTCGCGATCACCGCGCTGCCAGCAATCAGCACCGGTACAGGGATAGCCATCCGATCGCCGGACAATGTACCACCACCTCTGAACACCTCTGACATATCCCACTCCTGCCCTGTGCTAAATATCGTCAATCCGTCCTGCTACTGTCTGGTTATTAATCTGCAACACGCATTCAGACAGATTAATTCTACTATTTTTAGCCTATACGCGCCAATAATTCCACTCCACGAAATAAAATTATTTTCGGTCATTAATTATCCCAAAATAAAACCAGACAAAACGTATATTTCTGCATCTGAATATATTTTAATCTCTCAGGAAAACGCCGTACCCGTTGGCTGAGGATGGCCAGATGCATGATTACCGCACGGTAATCGCCCACTGGTAAGCGTATTACTTTAATTATTTCTGAATGGAGTGGAAAACGTGTCAAGGGTTCTGGAGCACTATAACTACCTGCATGAAATCCCGGAGCTGGGATTCCAGGAATTTAAAACGTCGGCCTATATCAGCCAGCAGTTAAAAAACGCGGGCTTTGTCGTACAGGATAATTTCAATGGGACTACCGGTATTGTGGCGATCCTTGACAGCGGTATTCCAGGCCCGACTCTGGCGCTGCGGGCGGATATGGATGCACTGGGGCACATTATTGACGGAGTACACTGCGCGCGGCACACCTGCGGTCACGATGGCCACTCTTCCGTCGTGCTGAGCGCCGCCGAGGAGCTGATCGCCGGGCATGAAGTGAAACGCGGTCGGCTGAAGCTGATTTTCCAACCGGCGGAAGAGCTGGGGGCCGGTGCGCTGGCGATGATCGCCGGAGGCGCAATTGACGATGTGGATATGATTTTAGGCTTCCATGTGCGCCCGGCCCAGGAATGCGCCGTGGGTACAGCCATTCCGGCGGTACACTATTCGGCATGCGTCACACTGGAAGCCATTATTTATGGACAGGCGGCACACGGTGCACGGCCGCATCTGGGAGTCAACGCGCTGGATGCCGCCGTCAGCGCGGTACAGGCGGTGAATGCGGTACATCTGGCCCCGGACAGTGGCTGGAGTGTAAAAGCCACTCGCTTTATCTGCGATGCCGGCGTAACCAATTCCATCCCGGATGAAGCCCGAGTGGTGTTCGATCTGCGTACAGCCAAAAATGAAGATATGGTTGAGCTACAGGCGCGCGTTCAGCGGGCCGTTGAGCACAGCGTTGCGGCGTACGGTGCCAAAGCCAATGTGACAGTGGTGAAAAGCATGCCTGCGGCAGTGATTGATGACGAGATGACCGCACTGATAGCGCAGGCGATTGTTGATGTACAGGGTGAAGCTGCGCTGATGCCGGTACGTTCAACGCCAGGCAGCGAAGATTTCTTCCAGTATCCGGTACAGCGCCCGGAAGTGAAGGCAGGTTTCTGGGGGCTGGGCACGGGTCTGCTGCCGGGGCTGCATCATCCCGATATGCATTTCGATCTGGCTTCGCTACCGGTCGGGGTGAAAATATTTAAAGCCTGCGTTCGAAGGGTGCTGGGGTAACGGCTGCCAGGCCTTTGCGAGAGCTGCCGAATTCCGCAGCACGGTAGCGAAAACCACGGCCAGGAGAGAACAGCACGGATGCGGCCATCAGGTCGGGGGGGGGGGGGGGGGCCCCCCCCCCCGGGGGGGGGGGCCGGGGGGGGGGGGGGGGGGCGGGA